>CALQJV010000214.1 GCA_943330985.1 Chitinophaga pinensis | reverse complement strand
GTTTGCATCGAAACGGTCAACACGAACACCGATATTGAAAATCAAATCTTTGAATGAAAATTTATCTTGGATATAAGAAGCCATGTAAATTGGAGTAAATGCTCCAATTTCACGTTTGTAGTTTCCAAATTCATCTTTATCGTTGAAGAAATTATCAAGTGAGCGACGTCCTTTTACAATATTTCCATAAGCATCGTAACCATTATAGGCAACCAACTGAGAATTACCACCACCGTTAAGAAGTTCATCAGCGCTGAACATATTCAATGAATATTGTGATGGGTCTAAATTGTCAATATCAATCCAATTTGTTCCATTTTGAGATAAACCAAGAGATTCTCTGAGGTTTTTATCGAAAAATGATTGGTTGTCAGAATTAACTAAACGATTGTAATTGATAACATCTTGGAAAACTCCATTGTCATTATAAACTGCAATTGGATTCGATAGATCAAGCTGGTCGATATGACGGTTTGCTAACTGACGCATAATAGACCAAAGTCCAACTGGAGCAATAGAATATCCTCTATCGGTACGTTGCTCATATTCAAAACCAAAACCAATTTCATGTCCCTTAATATCGGCAGAAGCACTACCTACAATACGGAATTGTTCTGATTGAGATTTAGAATTACCATTGAACGTTGTTCCTGGTGCATTGTACATAGAATAAACTTGATCAGGAAGATCTCCATTTAACAAGCCTTTCCCTTGTTGAACTTGTGTGAAATTTTCGTAGAAGCCATTTTTTACACCACCAGCTAAATCGTAATACTGAGATGTGTAATTTGAAGTAATTGGATTTTGTGTTCCTGGTTCAAATGAGAATAATGTATCGCGGAAACCTGTTTGAAGGATACCTCCTAAAACAACACCATTCACAGTATCTAAACCAAAACCATAATCAGCGATTCTGTATGTTTTAAATTTACCAACATAGCCATAATCGAATAGATTGTCTTTATGGTTTTCATTGTATGATTTACCGTTAGTTCTTGTATAATCTGCTTGAATCGTGTAAAATACGTTTTTAATTACGTTTGCAGAATTTTGTTGATCAGAACCACCTAATCGTTGCGTAAATTTAGCATATCCACGAACAGTTTGGTTAATTGCACGACCATTGTTCGAAGAATTAAACATCGAATTTGAAAGACTAAACGCATTATATGCTTCATAATCGAAAGTTCCTCCTATGGTAATGTTCGAAGTCTCGTTTACTTTGAAATCTACTTTACCAGCAATAGAAGCTCGACTTGTTTTCGCGTTTTGTTTTCTTTTTACATTTTCAAAATCAGAAGCGCGAACAAAAGAAGCATTCTGCAAACGACCAATTCCAAGAGGTGCAATTCGAAGTGGGTTTTGCTCCAAGTCGGCTAATTTCTCTTTGTTTAATTGTGTAATTCCAACAGCAGACGGATCATTATCTGCTTCTTTTAAAAACTCGGAAGAGATGAAGAATCCAATTACTGGTTTTTTCTTTCCATCAGCTAAGGTTTTCATAGCAAGTGGCCCAGTTAAATTAAAACCAAGTAGGTTGTAACCATAGCCATCCACAGAGCGAACATACTCAAAACCTCCATGTATTTCTTGAGAAGGACCGCGTGTAGTGATAGAGATAACCCCTCCTGTCGCATCTCCATACATTGCAGGTAATCCACCCGTAATAATTTGAATTTGTTCAATACCTTGTTGTGGAATATTTGTTGATCCACGAACTTTAATACCGTCAACAAAATAAAATGTAGCATCTCCACGTGATCCACGAACATTGATTCCTGCTCCCTCATCGGATTGAGTAACACCTGCTGTGGTTGCTGCTACAGAGTTAATGTTACGTGTTGGTAGCGCGTAAATCTCTTCTTTGGTTACGGTCTTTCCTTGATAATCATCAATCAAAGGCACATCGTAAGCAACCACTTCATAGGTTTTAATTTCTACAACAGATGATTCTAATCTCACATCTACCGTAGTAATTTTTCCTGCTGAAATAATCACACCCGTCGTTTTTATTGGTTTGTAACCAACATAACTGGTTTTTACTTCATAAGAACCCGGGTCCAAAGGTTTAATTTGGTACTCTCCATCGAAATTCGACTGACCGGTTCCTAATTGAATTCCTCCAACTTCCACTACCACGTTGGCAAATGGAATTGGTTCACCTGTTTTGGCGTCCTTAATTATCCCTTTCAATGTACCTGCTCCAGCTTGTGCAAAGACAACTGCCGAGAAGGAAAATACAGTGATAATTGTTAGGTAAAGCTTTCTTACCATACTCATATGTGTTTAAAATCCACGTTTTTTTTCAAGGTTGCTAAGATAGAAATTGATTTGTTCCTAGATAATATTTGTGAAAAAATATATATTAAATTGAAATTCAATTATCTACATTCATTTTTGTGCTTTATCATTGATTCATAGCCATCATAAAATCTAATTTTTAGTTGTCATTAACTTGCTGTATATTAATTGTATATGTAAAAAATAATTTGTAAAAATCTGATATTCAGAAACATGTAATTTAATATCAAAATTAAGCAGAATTTAATAAGAACTGCGCAATAATCTTCAATTGAAAATTTGATAATGCTATCTTAAAAAATGCATAAGACAAACTTGAACATTATTTGTAAAACAATCGAATACAAAAATTGGAATTTGTCGCAAGTATTCTTGTATATGTTAAAGATTCAATGCCCAAATGGCGATTTCTTCGTTCTGTTTAATTATCTACGCTTACTTCTGTTCAAACGATCGCTTTGTTTTTTCGTTTTTTTCATACGCTTTTTCGTTGCCTTGTCTTGAATGTCGAAATGCTTCTTATGTAGTTTCTTCTCTAACTCACGTTTTTCCTTAATTTGCTTTTCCTTTTTTTTACGAAGTTCTTTTTTCTGTTGTTCGCTACTCTTAGGTTTCACCTGAGCGGGAGCTAATGTTCCCGCAAGAATAAATGCTAAGCAAAAAAGAAAAAAGCACTTTTTAAATTTAGATACTGAATATTGCATTAGCTTGAAATATTTTAATACAAAAATATACGGATATCTTTGCAAATTAATTTTTAGATGTTTGAATTGATGAAAAAAAACAGGATCATTCTGCTTTGTTTATTATTAATCTCAGTTGCCTGTAATAAAGACGATAAAAACCAACAGTTAGGAATTCCTTATGTAAATGTAGATCGGTACATTCTACTTAATGATCCCAATAGTCTCTCATTAAATGCGGTTGGTGGGTTTTTATACGTAAACGCAGGTTCAAGAGGTATTCTTGTTTATCATCGTGCTTATGAGGAATATGTTGCATTCGATCGGCATTGTACATATAATACATCCGACGCTTGTGGCAAAGTTAGTTTGGATAGTTTATCGAATGTTATTTTAAATTGTGCATGTTGTGCTTCAAAATTCTCAATAATTGATGGAAGTGTTTTGAATGGACCTACTATAAATCCATTGCTTCAATATCAAGCTCAACTGAGCGGCCCTGGCACACTACATATATATAATTAAAAAATCCCTGCCGCATTAAAGCAACAGGGATCCAGTATTTATAACAATTACCGAATTAATAGCGGTAATATTCAGGTTTGAAAGGTCCTTTGGGAGCAACACCAATATATTCGGCCTGATCTGTAGAAAGTACATCCAATTCAACACCAATTT
>CALQJV010000213.1 GCA_943330985.1 Chitinophaga pinensis | reverse complement strand
ATTAGTGCTTGATATAGTAATACATCAATTTGATGTACTCATTGTTGACCATAATGAGTCCTTCTTCGTTTGCCCACCAGTTCGATTCTGAATACGCATTGCTTGGACTACCTCTTAAGACAAGTTGAATTCCCGCATCTTCAAACAGATCCCGGAATGCATAATCAATTCGGTTTGTATGAAACTTATCCGAAACCACCATGATTTTCTTGAAGCCTTTTATTTTACAATACGCTAAAATGGCTTCACTCTCCTCGCGCGTACTTGTTCCAATATGCAACACTTCAATTTGATTATCCGGAATACCTGCAGCAAGCAGTTCCATCCGACTCAAACCGGCTTCGTCAGTACTGTCGCCAACAACCAATAAAATGCGATGAACCGATTCTCCTGTACAAACAACCTTGGGTGCATAACCAGCTTTAAGCAAACGCGCTGCTTCTAAAGCACGGTCTTTGGGATTTCCACTCAAAACAAATAATGCCTCACAGGTTGCTAATTCATCTTCTTGAATAAGGTAATTTCCAAAAACGCGCATGATCGGTCGGCGCGCTGCATATACAATGCATACACATATGAAGATAATCCCAATAACAAGAATAAATTTTCGGAATCCCTTTCGTTTGTTCATACTGCTAACATAGTATTTTTCGTTCGAACGAACATTTAATTTTGATTTAAACACAATACATCACAGATATAGCGTTTTATTGTACTTTCGCTACGTAGCAATACGCTTATGATTCGACATTTTCTTGCATTCTTTTTTTTGATTATTGCGCTCAATAAAGTTGACGCTCAAGCACCTGCAAGAAAAGTCGTTCAATTTTCAGGAGTCGTAGTAAGTGGTGATAGTTTGCAACCTGTTCCTTATACGAACATCATAACCAAAGGAACATTCAGAGGAACAGTAAGTGATTATTACGGATTCTTCTCATTTGTGGCGCAAGAGAATGATACTGTCGTATTTAGCAGTTTGGGATTTAAAAAAGCACAATACATTATTCCCAGCAATTTACCCGAATCAAGGTATTCAATAATTCAAGTTTTAAACAGGGATACCTTCGAATTGGCTACCACTGTTATATATGCTTGGCCTACACGAGAACAAATTTACGAGTACTTTTTAACAGCGCCCATTCCTGACGATGATGTTGAACGAGCGCGAAAAAATTTAGCACAAGAAAAAATTACAGACATGGCTATCAATATGCCGATGGATGCTTCCATGAATTTTAGAAACAGTATGTCAAATTATAATACCCGCTTATATACTGCAGGACAAATTCCAATGAACAACTTGTTGAATCCAATAGCTTGGGCAAAATTTGTTGAAGCATGGAAAAAAGGGGATTTTAAAAAGAAAAGTAATTGAATACCCGCGTGATTTTTCAAAAACATATCAAAGCGGGAATTTGGAATTACCGCGTTCTGCTTCCTATCTTATTGGTATTATTTACGTCGCTTTCCATTGCTCAAACAGCAACAATATCGGGGCGAGTAACTGGAGAACAAGGAAATTTACTTGCGGGAGTTGCCATCTTTAGAATTGGAGATTTAAGTAATGCCGTTACCTCCGACTCTGAAGGACGTTTTAAAATAACCGTTCCAGCCAATCAGCAATTGAATCTGGTATTTTATTATACAGGGTTCGAATCGGACACCCTACCATTTCGATTAAAACCGAATGAGAATAAAATACTTGATCATTATCTGAGCAAGAAAATCCAAGACATTTCCGAATTTGAAGTTATCTCGAAAGGAGATCGAGAAACTGGTTTACAACGATTAGATCCTTTAATTGTTAGCACATTGACGGGGCCTGGCGATGCTATTTCTATGACTTTGAAAACCTTACCAGGTGTTTATTCCAACAATGAATTAAGTTCTCAATATTCTGTTCGTGGAGGTAATTACGATGAAAATCTCGTGTATGTGAACGATGTTGAAATATATCGTCCCTTTTTGGTTCGAGCTGGACAGCAAGAAGGATTAAGCTTTGCCAATCCAGCTATGGTGGAGAATCTCCGATTTTCAGCCGGTGGTTTCGAAGCTAAGTATGGTGATAAAATGTCGTCTGTTTTGGATATAACCTACAAGCGTCCAAAAGCTTTTGGAGGTTCTGCTTCAGCAAGTATTTTAGGTGGAAATCTTCAGCTTGAAGGTGCCACCAAAAACTACCGTCTGTCGGGAATGATTGGAGCTCGGTATAGAACGACGCAATATTTATTGAATAGCTTGGATGTTCAAGGTCAGTATCGCCCTGCATTTACAGATGTTCAGGGTTATGTGCTTTACAATATCAGCGATGAATGGGATATCGATTTTTTAGGGAATTATGCGGTGAATAATTACCGGGTTTTTCCTCAAACCCAGACCACCGAATTCGGAACGATCAATCAAGCCTTACAGTTTAAAGTGTATTTCGATGGCAAAGAACAAAGTCGATTTGCAACCTCGATGGGTGCCGTAACCTCAACCTGGCGACCAACACGTAAATTGAAACTCAAAATCATCAGTTCACTTTTCAACTCCTCCGAAACAGAAAAATCGGATGTTTCGGGCGAATATTACATCAATGAATTGGAACGCGATTTAGGCAGCGCCGACTTTGGTGATGTTGCTTTTAATCGCGGAATTGGTGCTTATCAAACGTTTATCCGCAACGAATTAAACTACGTCGTTGCCAATATCGAACACAAAGGATACTTAGAGGTAGACCAACATTATTTTCAATGGGGAGCGAGAGCCCAAAGTGAAGTCATTAACGATGATTTGAAAGAATGGCGCATGATCGATTCGGCTGGTTATTCGATGCCGATTAGTCAAAACATCGATTCTTTGCAAGGTCCCGAAACGCTTGTAATAAACTCCTATCTGAAAACTTCGGGCACACTAAACTCCATGCGTTATCAAGGGTATTTCCAAGATAATTACCATTGGCGTTCCGATTCAATCGACTTTGCTATTACTGGCGGAATTCGTGCAAATCATTGGACAATCAACGGACAAACTTTGGTTAGTCCGCGTGTGGTATTCTCTTTTAGTCCATTGAGTTGGAAACGCGACATCACTTTCCGCATGGCCGCTGGACATTATGCGCAACCACCTTTTTACAGAGAATTGAGAGGATTTGATGGAACTGTCAATACAAACTTGAAAGCTCAGGAAAGTTGGCATTTTATTACTGGAGCCGATTTCACTTTCAAAGCATGGGGCCGCCCTTTTGGTTTTTTTGCAGAAGGATATTACAAAATCCTGAAGAATTTGGTTCCTTACGAAATCGACAATGTTCGTGTACGTTACTATGCCGATAATTTGAGCGATGGTTACGCTGCAGGTATCGACATGAAAGTGAATGGTGAGTTTGTGAAAGGCGTTCAAAGTTGGGCGAGTATGAGCATAATGAAAACCCAAGAAGACCTTCGTGATGATTACTACTATATTCGCTACAACAGCGATGGAGAAAAGATTGTACCGGGAATTACAGCTAATAAAACAGTAGTCGATTCGCAACGCGTTGAGCCCGGTTATATTCCAAGACCCACCGACCAACGTTTCAATTTCAGTCTCTTTTTCCAAGATTACCTTCCCAAAAACGAAAGTATCGCCATGCAAATTACCTTGGTTTTTGGTTCACGTTTGCCCCTTGGTCCACCCGATTTTAATCGTTACCGCGATACCTTAAGAATT
>CALQJV010000212.1 GCA_943330985.1 Chitinophaga pinensis | reverse complement strand
TTTTACACATTGATATTGAAAGTCAAATAAAAAATGTTTCTGTAGTTCATACAACGCTTGGATTGGTAATTTCCTTATTGCTTGTTTTTAGAACAAATACGGCATACGAACGTTGGTGGGAAGGACGAAAAATGTGGGGGAGTTTGGTTAACTCGAGTAGGAATTTATCTTTTAAATTGTCAATTCTGCTCCCAAACGAAACAGTTTTTTTTAATACCATGATTTCAAATTATGCTTTTGCCCTTAAAAACCATTTAAGAGATCAATTAATTTTAAGCGATTTTGAAGAATGTCAGGGATTTAATCGTTCGGATTTGCAAACAAATAAGCACATCCCCAACCAAGTTTATCGGATCATTTTGAGTCGAATTTTGGAACATGAAAAAAATGGTGTTTTAAAACCGGAGCATGTACTTTTGATTAATACTGAAATGATCAATTTTACGGATGTTTTGGGTGCATGTGAACGGATTCGAAAAACCCCAATTCCTTTTTCATACAGTGTTTTTTTAAAGAAATTTACTTTTTTATATGTGATGACTTTTCCCATTGGATTTGTATTTTCTCTGGGATATTTAGTCATGCCAGTTGTTGGGATAATATTTTATGTTTTAGCAAGTTTGGAATTAATCGCAGAAGAAATTGAAGATCCATTTGGCAATGATGCCAATGATTTACCGACAGATGAAATTGCAAGAGTAATTCACAAGTCAATGAATGAATAGTGGCGATTTGGTATTTCATTAATTAAAAAAACAAAGCTGTTTATTTTATGTTTGAATATAAATTTTGATTAAGATGGATCGAAAAGATTTTATAAAACGAGGATTTTTGGGAACGGCAATGTTTGGAGTAACTGGAGCTATGTCTTCAGTTTTGAAAAACGACATTGATGAACTAAAAGAACTTGAACTCATCGGATTTAATCATATTCCCAACACAGATTCTAAAATCATGGCAAATACCGTATTACACAAAGCCGAAACGCGAGGAGAAGCCAAACATGGTTGGTTGAACTCTCACCATACCTTTAGTTTTGCAAATTATTACAATCCAGATCGAATGCACTTTGGTGTTTTACGTGTGTTGAATGATGATATTGTGGATGAAGGAATGGGCTTTGGCACACATCCTCACGATAATATGGAGATTATTAGTATTCCGCTTGATGGCGATTTGGAACATAAAGACAGCATGGGCAATGTAGCCATTATTAAAAATGGGGATATTCAGGTGTTAAGCGCGGGCACTGGAATCACACATAGCGAATACAATAAGAACAAAGATAAAAAAGTGAAGTTTCTTCAGATTTGGGTTTTCCCAAACAAAAGAAATGTAACACCTCGTTACGATCAAATTACGTTAAATACAGCCGATCGACACAATAAGCTCCAGCAAATTTTATCACCCAATTCTCACGATAGTGGAGTATGGATTCATCAAAATGCCTGGTTTCACATGGGTAAATTTGATAAAGATTTTTCGCTTCAATATCAATTAAAAGATAAATCAAATGGAGTTTATGCCTTTGTTTTGAAAGGCGATTTTACAATAAACAATCAGATGCTCAACAATCGCGATGGTTTAGGAATTTGGGATCTTGCTTCACTTAATATTGTCGCAAATTCTGCAAATGCTGAACTATTATTGATGGAAGTCCCAATGAGTGTTTAACATTTTCTTTAATGAATAAAATTCAACACAATTAAATTAACGTCTATATTTGATTTGCATTTTATTCATAGTTTACAGATGTTGATGATATGAATTGGAATTGCAATATTGTTACTTCACAATTCAAAATCTGCTTTAATGCGCGAAATACATTATTCAACCCTAATTCGGGAATACGATAATTTGGAAGAATTGCCAGAACAAGATCAAAAACTTTTGAAATCAGCACTAGACGCAAGTTACAAAGCATACGCGCCTTATTCCCATTTTTACGTTGGTGCTGCAGTCTTGCTCGACGATGGTACAATTGTATTGGGAAATAATCAAGAAAATGCGGCTTATCCATCTGGGCTCTGTGCCGAAAGAACTGCTTTGTTTGCAGCAGGTGCAAATTATCCAGGTAAACGTGTTATGAAACTTGCTATTGCTGCTCGCTCAAATGATTTTACTGTGGACTCTCCAATTTACCCTTGTGGCTCTTGCAGGCAGGTTATGTCGGAGTTTGAACAAATCAGTAAACATCCCATGGAAATTTTCATGATGGGGGCCGAAGGTTCTGTGCATGTTGTTAACGGATTGATAAATATTTTGCCCGTTGCTTTCGATGCAGATAAGTTAAAACGAAAATAATCGATTATTCCGCAAAAATTAGTGCGGAATGGTTCTTTTATTATAAATTTGTCCAAGCAATAATAAACAAGAAATGGCAAAGCCGAAATTCAATAAAGAGCAATACCTACATTGGTATGAAGAAATGCTGTTATGGCGCAGATTTGAAGAGAAATCGAGCCAGTTATACATACAACAAAAAATTCGTGGGTTCTGTCACTTATATATTGGGCAGGAAGCTGTTTTAGCTGGAGCAATGAGCGCCAGTCGTAAAGATGATAACATGATTACTGCTTACCGCGATCACGTTCAGCCCATTGCAAAAGGAGTTTCTCCGAATGCTGTTATGGCCGAACTCATGGCTAAAGCAACAGGATGTTCTAAAGGAAAAGGTGGTTCGATGCACATGTTCTCTGCCGAACATAAGTTCTTTGGTGGACATGGTATTGTGGGTGGTCAAATTCCACTGGGTGCAGGAATCGCATTTGCCGATAAATACAACGGAAACGATAACGTAACGCTTACATATATGGGCGACGGAGCTGTTCGTCAAGGTGCTTTACACGAAGCTTTTAACATGGCTATGTTGTGGAAGCTTCCCGTAGTTTTTATTATAGAAAATAACAATTACGCAATGGGGACTTCTGTTGAACGAACGACCAATGTGCTTGAATTACATAAAATTGGATTGTCGTACGATATGCCTTCGAAATCGGTTGACGGGATGAGTGTGGAAGATGTGCATGATGCCATGGTTTGGGCAATTGATCGTGCTCGTAAAGGAGATGGTCCGAGTTTGTTGGAAATGAAAACGTATCGTTTCAGAGGACATTCCATGTCGGATCCTGGAAAGTATCGTTCGAAGGAAGAAGTTGAGTCATATAAACTTCAAGATCCCATTGAGCAGGTGTTAGAAACATTGCGCAAAAACAAATGGATCACCGAAGCGGAAGTAGAAGCAACGGAAGATCGTGTGAAAGCAGTGGTTGAGGAATCTGTGATATTTGCAGAGGAATCACCATATCCAACAATCGATGAACTATACAAAGATGTATATGTTCAAGAAAATTACCCTTACATTTTAGACTAACACAAGCAATAATAAAATTATGGCAGAAATTGTCAAGATGCCCAAACTAAGCGACACCATGGAAGAGGGTGTTGTATCAAAATGGCATAAAAAAGTTGGAGACAAAGTGAAATCGGGTGATTTATTAGCCGAAATCGAAACGGATAAAGCTACCATGGATTTTGAATCTTTTCAAGATGGTGTGTTGCTATATA
The DNA here is from genome assembly GCA_943330985.1 of Chitinophaga pinensis. The sequence continues at coordinate 137 of CALQJV010000212.1, read as the reverse complement.
TCGGTGTTGAAGAAGGAAAGGGTGCTCCAGTAGACTCTATTCTTGCCATTTTAGGAAAAGAAGGTGAAGAGTATAAATCTCTGATTAATGCAGCTCCGGTTCCCGCTGCCGCAGTGGTTGAATCAGCTCCAGACGTT
>CALQJV010000211.1 GCA_943330985.1 Chitinophaga pinensis | reverse complement strand
ACTCTTTGATGAAAGTTGACTCATCAAAAAGTGCTTTTTCTGATTCAATCACATCCTATTAAGATCTTAATATAATTAGTTGGTTTCATGATTCGTATGCTTAATAAGAGAATAATATCAATTCCATTTTAAGATTCAATTCCTTTAATACTTTAAGCTTAGGTTAAATGTTTTATTTTAGCCAATTTTACAGTCTAAATTTACCTTATCAAACTGAAGTTTTATATTAATTTTAAGCTTTAACGTTTTTCAATTATAACATTCACTTGCAATTTTCAATTCATGAATCATCAATATATGAGAAGAGTCATCCCATTTCTTTTTATTACTATAGTCCTTTTTTCCTGCAAAACCATTGTCTCATATTCTGCTCTAAGACCAGCCGATGTGAATCTTCCTAAAGATATTAAAACAATCGTTTTGCTTAATCGCTATAAAGCCAGTAGACAAAATGCGTGGATGAATATTGTGGAAGGAATTTTTACTGGGGAAATGCTATTTGTCGATAAGCGAGGGGTTGAACAAGCATTGTCAGGCTTACAAAGTCGTCTTCAAAATGGACCCAAATACAATATCATCATTGCAAGCGAACAATACACGGGTTCAGGCACTGGAATTATGCCACCACCCTTAAATCAAGGTGATATTGGAGTTTTGTGTTCTAAATACAATGCAGACGCAGTTATTTCACTTGAAGCTTTTGATTCGGATATAGCAATATCTTCTGCTCAGAAATCCAGAAAACGAACAGAAAATGGGCAATCAATCGAGGAAATTTACTTCGATGCGATGGAAAATGTTCGCATTACGATGGGCTGGAGAATGTATCTGAAAAACTCGGGGGCTATTTTTGATCAAAATCAAATGACGACCAACCGAATATTTACCAGCAGTGCAAAAACCGATATATTAGCAAGGACGTCCCTATTATTTCCTGCTGATGCTATTATGCAAACGGGTTATCAGGGTGGCGATGCTTATGGTGTTCGGGTAGCTCCATCCTGGGTATCATATTCTCGCGAAATTTATGGTCGCTCAGGTCGAAGTGCGGGAATGATAAGGGCAAAGAAAATGGCTCGACGTGGCGATTGGGCAGAAGCAGCTAAAATCTGGGAAATATTCAGCAAATCATCTAATACAAAATTAGCTAGACGCTCAACATATAACCGTGCTGTTGCAGCCGAAATGCAAGGGAATTATGATGAAGCGCTTGTTTGGGCGAGGAAAGCTGCTAACAAATACAACTCAAAAATTGCTGACCAATATATTTATATGCTGAACGATCGTTTAAATGAAATTCAACGACTCAATCAACAAATGAAAGATTAAATGATTTAAATTCCGATTGGATGCCAGGTTGTTTTAACTTCCAAGAAATCCATGATTCGGTAGGGTGACTCACACGTTGAGTTTGCCCAATCTTGTTCGGATTCAATGCGTGCACGTTTCACATTGAGAGAAGCATTTGTCTCAGCAAGCATTTTCTCTTCTGCATTATCTGTGCACACATAAATAGCATTTAAATCCATGTGATTTGAGAAGTGGGGGAGAAGCTCCTTCACTTCACCAGTCATAACATTAACAACACCTCCAGGTAAATCGGAAGAATTTAACACCTCTGCAAATGTAATGGCACAAAGTGGTTTGCTATTCGATGCCAAAACCACGCAGGTGTTTCCACTTGCAATTGCAGGTGCAATAACCGAAATCAATCCAAGTAAGGCACTTTTTTGCGATGCAATGATTGCAATAACTCCCATAGGTTCGGTGCTCGAAAAATTGAAATGAGAACTACTCACCGGATTCACACTGCTGAAAATGGGATTGTATTTATCGCACCATCCTGCATAATAAATCAAGCGGTCAACCGACTGCTCAATTTCCAATTTTGCTGCTGCTTTGCTGCTTCCTTGAAGAATCATTTCCTCAACAAACTGAGCACTTCGTGTCTCCAGCATTTCTGCAATACGGTATAATATCTGACTGCGATTCAAAGCCGAACGTGATGACCAACTTTCTTGAGCCTCTCTCGCTTTTACGACAGCATTTCGGAAATCTTTGCGTGATGAAAGACAAACATTCACAACGCTTTTATTGGTCAAACTAAGCGGGTAATATCTTCCCGATTCCGTACGTGGAAATTGGCCTCCGATGTATATTTTGTAAGTCTTTAATACCTTGATTCGATCGTTCGACGCAGGAGTATTTTCATTCTGAGCAACTTGGTTGGTTTCAAGTATATTCTCCTTTTTTACAGCAGTTTTGCTTGGGATTTTTGTAGTAGCCATATCAATTGTGCAAAATGAAAATCAGTTAAATGTTAAATAAGGCATCAAGCCATGCAATCCACCCTCGCGTCCAAATCCACTTTCTTTGTAGCCTCCAAAAGGCGATGCTGGATCAAACTTATTATAGGTATTTGCCCAAATAACACCTGCCTTCAATTTCGATGTCATCGTAAAAATCTTGGATCCTTTATCAGTCCAGACTCCGGCACTTAATCCAAAAGGTGTGTTATTGGCTTTTTCAATCACCTCTTCAACGGTTCTGAATGTTTGAATCGCTAACACAGGCCCAAATATTTCCTCTTGAACAACTCGGTGACTTTGGGAAGTATGAAGGAATAATGTGGGTTTGCAGAAATAGCCTTTTGCCGGAATCTTGCAATTCGGTTGATACATCTCCGCACCTTCATTTACCCCAATTTTGAGGTATTCATTAATTTTTAGCAATTGTTCTTTGGAATTGATTGCACCGATGTCGGTGTTTTTATCCATCGGATCGCCAACCACCAATGTTTGCATACAGTCTTTCAATTTCCGAATCACTTTATCGGCAATGCCTTCTTGAACAAAAAGTCGAGAACCCGCACAACAAACATGTCCTTGGTTAAAGAAAATACCATTCACAATTCCTTCAACGGCTTGGTCGATGGGCGCATCTTCAAATATGATATTGGCTGCTTTGCCTCCAAGTTCGAGCGTGAGTTTTTTATTGGTTCCAGCTAAGGATTTTTGAATCAGCTTGCCCACTTCAGTTGAACCGGTAAATGCAATTTTATCGATTCCGGGATGGTTCACAATAGCAGCACCTGTTGCTCCTGCTCCCGTAATTATATTTACAACACCATCCGGCAATCCTGCTTCTTGAAAAATTTCGGCAAGTTTCAATGCCGTTAATGGTGTTGTTTCTGCAGGTTTTAATACCACTGTATTTCCTGTTGCCAATGCAGGTGCAATTTTCCAAGCCGCCATCAAAAGCGGGAAATTCCATGGAATAATTTGTCCTGCAACACCAATCGATTTCACTTCTTTTCCTGGAAATGCGTATTCCAATTTATCGGCCCAGCCTGCATAATAGAAGAAATGATTGGCAGCCAATGGCACATCAATATCGCGGCTTTCACGAATCGATTTTCCACCATCCATCGTTTCAATGACAGCAAATTCTCTTGCGCGTTCTTGAATCAATCGAGCAATTCTGAAAATGTATTTTGCGCGTTCTTTGGCAGGCATTTTTCCCCAAACATTCTCGTATGCATTTCGTGCAGCATTTACGGCTTTGTCAACATCCTCTTGAGTTGCTTCTGCAATGCGAGCAATCACTTGTTCTGAGCTAGGATTTACTGTTTCAAAATAGCCGCCTTTTTCGGGTTTTACCCAAGCTCCATTAATAAACAGCTCATATTGCTTTTGCAAACGAACATGACTCGACGATTCAGGCGCTGGTGCAAAAGCCAATTT
>CALQJV010000210.1 GCA_943330985.1 Chitinophaga pinensis | reverse complement strand
CGATAGAAATCCGTGTATTACCTAAATTGCCATCAGAGATTACTGTTCCAAATTGTTTTAGTCCTAATGGTGATGGGTTTAACGATTTGTTTAAAGTGGATGCATTAAACCTTTCCACTTTCGATTTAATGATTTGGAATCGTTGGGGAGGTCTGGTGTATAAATCTACCGATGCATTTGCAGGATGGAATGGACAAAGCAATGCCGGGATTGCTCCTGATGGAACGTATTTTTATGTTTTAGATGCTTTTGGCAGCGATTCAAAAGTGTATCAATTTAAAGGCAGTATTACTTTGTCGAGATAAATTGGATACTTTGTGATTTGCTTTTGATTTGAGAAAATCAGATTTGCTTTGGGAGAATTTGGAGTAGATGTTGTCCAGAATTTACTAGGAAATTTAGAATTCAAAGAAACAGTTTGTTGAGTTTTCAAAATGTCCTAGTGTTGCTTCTTCTCTTTATTTACAAGGGGTGTAGAGAGTATGTAAAAAGGGTTGACTCTATATTGGGTTTGACTATTGGGTTGATAAAATGATATTCTGTCGAACTCATTTTATGCAGATTTGATTCATTTATACTATCAGAGTTCTCGATTTTTTAGCAAGTAAACTCAATGAAGAATTGCACGAATTTTAAAGAGACTTATCTTTCATTTTTTATAGATAGATAATTTCATCGGATGGAAATCTATTTTCACAATTCGAAGAAGAATTAGTTAAGAATTAAAGCATTGCTTGAATGTTACAGAAGATTGAAAGTCAAAATTCTTCGAGCAATAATTCATTTTATTGAACTTCTTCCAACTGCTTCGCATGCTGCTCAGCTTGATGTTGATTGAAATTTTTCCATCGCGGAGCTTCTTCACTTTTTTCGTACAAGAATGATTTCAAATATTCACTGCTTTCATTGTGCGTTTCATGCAGCAAATGAAGGATTTGGAAAAAGAACTCATCCAGTCGATTTGAATTGTTTATTGAATCGCGTTTTTTCATCGGGATTTGAAACACATTCATGATTACGTTTTTTTCTTCTTCGCTCAGTTCTGATTTAAAACCTTGGGTAAGCGATTTAAAAACTAGATTGTTCCAAATGACGTTGTTAGTAGCCCAAGCAACTTCATCGATATGCTGTGCATGCTCTGAAATTAGAACGATTGCGTGCAATACTTCTGGAAGATAATCGGTTGGAAATTCATCGAAGCTTCTGAATTCGTATCCGCTTTGATAGAGTTTTTCTCTGTTGAAATCGAGTCCAACATCCGAAAGAAGTTCATAGCTCAGTTCAGATTCTATTCGGTCTCTCCACCATATATTTTCATCTTTTTTGAATGTCAACAGCTTGCGAAATTCATCAACAGGGTAGGTGAGTACTTTGCCTTTTGGCATTGATTTGTGGTAGGTGCCTACGCCTGTGTATCGTGACATTGCATTGCGCATAGAACCCCCAGCAAATTTTTCTTCCATTTCGAATTTGTCACTTATGACCGACATAATATCGGGGCTGCCTAGAGTTGCAATGAATAAAGGTTCGAACCATTGCAATAGATAAATTGCTTTGTGATGCGCAATGTCAAATGCTGTATAATCAACAATCCGACTGTCTTCGGTTAATGTCGGTAAAGTGATGTGGAAATGAAAGGTGCCGTTGTTGAAGAGTAATAAGTTTTTCTGATTCGACATGAACATGTTTATGCCGATGTTGTATTCGGGATAAGTTAAATTTCCAGGAAGAATTTTTGCTTCGTTGAGTTTTTTAAGAAAAAGTTTTTTCGTCGCTTTTAACTCGTTGAACGATTCTTGAATGGTTCGGTTCTCATAGTATTTCGTAACGAATTCAATGGTGTCTCCGTCGAAAATAATAGATCCCATGGGATTGTTCTTTTGCGTGAGCATGCTTTGAATTTGGTGTGGTTGTTTTTCGAGAAATAATTCAAGAATTGACTTTCCTGAATATTCTGGATTGTCTAATAGTGGCGGTGCCGATTGGATTGTCTTGTGTTGAAAATGAACGTCGAGTTTCTCCAAGGAATGACTATTCATCATTTGGCTCACAAGGTAGTTCAGGCTTTTGTTGAAAGCACGGGCCAAAACCTTTTCTAAACAACCTTCTTTATAGCATTTAAGATAATCGAGGCTGTAGCGTTCTTGGCCCATTTTTTCTCGAATGAACTGTCCGGAAACAACCAGCGAATCTTCGAATTGTAAATACGTTTCGTTTTCTAACCCAATACCCCAGTAATGTTTTTTGATTGGGTTATTTTTCATTATTATTTGATTCTATTGATAATTAAAAATTCTTGAATTTTTTGCTGTATGATGAAGAGAGTTGATTGACCATTATTCGTGGTAGTAAAGAACAAAAGACGAATAGCGACTGTGGTTCCACCAGTCTCTTCTTTTTCGAACGAAATAATTGTAGTTCAATTTTCCGGCTTGAGACTGAAGGGGGTAGATCACTTCATCGTTTTCACGAAATGCTTTTTTCTTTTCGGTTTCTGGTACAATTGGAACAATATGTCCCGAAAGTCCTATAGTTTTCCTCTTCGCACAAATAATTCCTACACCACCTTCGTCAGTTACTTTTTTTTGAATTTCAGTTAGGCTGGTCATTTTCTTCCATCCAAAACAATCTCCCCAATTCTCAAACCAATCATGAATGGCACTGGAATAAATAGGCTTAACAGTTTTGTTGAATATAGCTCGGACATCTTCACCATTCTGCATCTTCTCTATTGCCTCATCTGTCCACCAAACTGTTGGAAGATAAACTTTTGCGAAATAACAATAATCGTATGAATAGACATTGCAATACGTGTCCTCCGGAGTGCGCTGGTAACGAAGACTATTCTTTACGTCTAGCTTTCTTATTATACTATGAAGACTTCCTTTCTTCGATTCGACACTTCTTAAATTTCGGTATGGAATAGTTTCATCGGACATAGGATGAAATTTCTCTCGGGTAGAATCTAAATTAGACTGTTTACTTGGCAACAGCTCGGCTTGTTTTATAGCCTTGACCTTCGAGACAACTTCAAATTTTGAAACTATGTTTTTAGTTTCTTTAACTTCTTTCATCAGGTAAGTTTTGACGAAAGTAGATATAATATCCGGATGGATAATCAAGTACTATTCATGTGTAATCTTTGGATAGCCGATAATATTCTTTTCCTTGCTAATGGCCACTTTAATTACAGCGAGCTTTCTCCAAATCGTATAGCGACTAATTTCAAATATGACGTTTTGCTCAACATTTATTTTTCTTTAGTTATATTCGAGTTCATGGTTGTGAAAGTCTTTCTTAAAGAGTTCCCAATTTGTATGATTGATTAAGTTTGCAGGAATGTCAATGTCAATAGGTTATCCTCAAGCCATTTCCCCATCATTGAATAAGCAAATTTCCCTTAGCGTTTTAACGAATATAAACAAGAATTGTTAATTAGGATAAGGATTTTTGAATTTGTTTAAGGGGTTTAGAAATTTGACATTCAGATTTATTAATAAATAAATAATTTCTAGCTGCAAGTGTGTTGAAGTGAAGTTTTTATAGTTTAATAATTATATTTTTAATCTTGTTTTAGCAGTATTGTTAGCCTACATTTGCAGGCCTTAAAATCGAACTTATTTTTAGGGTTAAATGACCCGTCAATGAAGCAAATAATCAAAATATCCTTTTTTCTATTTTGTCTTTTTTCTGTAACGAAAAGCTGGGGGCAGTTGCCATCTCTAAGTTTTGGTTACAATGGAAATGCAAGT
>CALQJV010000209.1 GCA_943330985.1 Chitinophaga pinensis | reverse complement strand
TATTTCTGTCAAAGATTGGGACGCAGGCATCTATTATTTAACTGTTTCCTTTCCCAATAAAATCAAATCTACCCCTTTTATAGTTCAATAATTCTATGACAAATTCACTCCGAATAAAACGATCAATCGTTTGTAAAAATGTCAATCAGTACGACTTAAATCCTGAATTAACTCATTCATACATTCCTGTTTCTGGAGATGTTGCTTTGTTTGAAGTGCTTTCTCTTGGAAAACACAAAATCATTCAATCGGATTCTGGAAGAAACGTTGCCATTTTAAAACGCGATTTAATCATTGCCTCTTTTGGTAATCGTTATGCAACCGCTCAGTTCGAAGGATATGTTCCGAATGCTCCCGTTTCAAAGGTTGATATTTTAGGAGCTGGCGGCGTTGTAGGGATTTTGAAAAGTAAAAATGCGGCATTCGAAGATATTGAGCCAACAAAATTGAAACTGGTTGGGTATTTATGTGAACCCGGAACAAGTAACGTAATCAATACAATCGGACTTGGTTGTTCCATTGATGCTTTTAAAAAAGAAGTACCTGGCAAAGCCCAAGTAATTTTATCACTTGGAGCTTCTATGGATAGCGGAAAAACAACATCTGCGGCATTTCTTGTTCATGGATTGAAACGAACTGGTGCGAAAGTTGGATTTATTAAGTTAACAGGCACTTGTTACACCAAAGACAAAGATCTTGTTTTCGATTGCGGAGCAGATATCGCGGTCGATTTTGGTGATTTAGGGTATCCTTCAACGTTTTTATGTTCAGAAGAAGAATTACTTTCAATCTATCAAACCCTTCTCAATCGATTCAAAGATGCTGATTTTGATTTTATTGTCATGGAAATTGCCGATGGACTTTATCAGCGCGAAACCAGCATGCTTCTGAATAATCCAATATTCAGATCAACAATTTCAAACACGATCTTCTCAAGTGCCGATAGTCTTTCTGCTATTCAGGGAATCAGTTGGCTAGAAGAAAGAGGCCTCAAACCATTTGCTATTTGCGGTTTATTTACAATGAGTCCTTTGCTTATTCAAGAAGTGGAAGAATTAAGCAAAACACCTGTTTTTGATTTAGATGGCTTAAGTTCTTCCAAACCTGCATTACTTTTGGGATATAAAGGTTCGAATAACAATTAATGCCTAGTCATTCATTAAAAATCCTCTTTCCCTATTTCTTTAAAGAGAAACTAAGGCTTTCTCTTGCACTATTAACGGGCTTTTTTTTAAGTCTTACTGGAATATTTCTGCCCTTATGCCTGGGTAAATTCTACCAGCTTGGTCTCCAAACCAAGTCGGTTCGAGGTCAAATGCTCGATCGATTTTCACTCATTGGCAATACGAAAGAAGCATTTATAACATTTTTTCTTTGCGTCATTGGCGTGCGACTTATTCTTGCGTTTTTATTCTCAAGACAGAGTCATCGATTATCGCATGGGATTGCAAATAGCATTATCAAAGACTTTTATCGTGCTCAAATAAACGCTGACTGGAATCGATTTTCAACCAAAGATTATGGCAAATATTTGAATCGATACAGCGGAAATTTGGAATCCGTGAATCGACTTATCTCCGAAGGCTGCATTCGGTTTACTTCGGACATTGTTTTCCTGATTTGCTGTATGGCTCTATTCTTCATACTTGATACATCGATGGCATGGATTGTTTTATTGGCCATTGTTGTGTTTGCCTTTCCGGTTATTATTATCCAAAAAAAGCAATCGTTTTACACCCAAAAAATTAAAGATAAAAAATCGGGGACTCTCGCATTTGTGCAATTCTCATTTAACAACTTCTTTACAGATTGGATTTTCAATAAGAACAAGTTAAAGTCTAAGCGATTTGATGATCATCAAGATAAATTGGAAATACTATCCATAAAAAAGAACAATCTTCAATCAATTGTGGATGCTCTTGCACGGGTTTTTCCTTGGGTAATTCTCTGTTCATTGATGACGTTTGTTTTGATAATCAGAGCAGATAAAAGTAGCAACGGAACATCGGAATTGTTGGTGTTTTTTATGTTAATCGTGAATATTTCCTCGGTTCTCAGAAGAACTTTGAAAGTAAAGAGCATTTGGGATTCGGGCATTTCTTCTTTATCCAAAATGCATCGTTGGTTGAATGAGACAAAGAGAGATTCTCCGATTCAACTGCCTGGAAAAAACGCTCGAAGGCTTAAATTAATCGGATTTCAAATTAGCCAGAAAGCAATTTCGTTTAATTTAGAACTGGGCGAAAACTTGGATCTCTATTTTGAAAGCAAAGCAGATATCAATGATTTCATCGTCAAATTAAGTTCGATCCAACTTGAGAATAAGGAAGCAATCGTTCTGGATGGCAACTCATTAATGCATGAAAATGCGTATGAATTTCGACGATCTATAACATTCATTGGCCGACAATTCGAACCATCAGGAAAAACCATGTATGATGCTCTCGCTTATAGTCAGAAAGAGGAAAACGAACACGCAATCAAGGATTTTTACACCCGATTAAACCTTAAAACACCCCTGCTAACGCAAGTGCCCGAATTTGAAAAATGGACAAGCGAAGAATATTTTGTTTTTCAATGTTGCCGTGCTTGGTTAACAATGAAACCATTTATATTTATTGACCAAGATTTTGAAAAATCAATTGCTGGTTTTTCGGAAACTCTTCACGAACGCATCCTTGCTCAATTTAACGGGAAATCAATAATTCGATTACATACCATTCAACACTCATGAAACGAAATCGCCCAATACACATTTCATTACTTTATTTCGGTTTATTACTCTTAGCAATAATAAGCTTTAACTCCTGCGAAAAACCAGAAGGCAAAGGTGGAAAATCAACCATAAAAGGCAGATTGTATGGACTAAACTGTTATGACACCGTTCAAACTGTTGGCGAAGACGATGCGTTAAATGCACAACGTGTTTATCTTGTTTATGGAGATAATTCTGCATTCGACGACAATATGCAAACCAGTGAAGATGGAAGTTTTGAATTCAATTATTTACGACCGGGGCATTACAAATTATTTGCTTACTCGACCGATTCAAACGGCGCCGAAAGTGGTGTAATTAAAGAAGTTGACCTTGGAAAAAATGAGGAATTTAACATTGATCCATTTGTGGTTAATAAACTCCCCGACTATGGTGGTGGTGCTCGAATTACGGGCCGAGTGAAAGCGAAAGACTACAACACAACCTTTACACAACTTCTATCAGAGTATTATTTTGCCGATGAATATGTGTATTTGGTTTACGGAAATAATGTTGGTTATGCAACTCGAACAAAAACCGATTATAACGGCTATTACCGATTCGACAATTTGCGTCAAGGACCTTATTCTGTTTATGCATATTCGAAAGATTCAACCATGACAATCCCCGGAGGAGTTGTTCCGATTTTGAAAGAGGTTTATCTAGAAAATAATTTTCAATCGACCGAATTGCCTTTAATTATTGTTTTCCAATGAGATGTTCATCGTTCATTTTTATTCTGTCTGCTTGGTTTCTTTTAAATTCCATTAATCTCTTGGGTCAATCGGAAAATGATGCCCGCAAAATGGGAATAAAGCATTCAATTGTCACGCTTGTTTCCAGTGATTCTTCCCAAAAAAAGACTGTAACATCGAAAGAATTTGATAAAAAAGGGAATGTTCTGGAAGAATGCACACAGAATATCTCAGGGGGGATAAAGGAATGTGATCGATTTGAATACTCGCGAAAAGGCTTGTTGTTGAAGGAGAGTCATTTTGAAAAT
>CALQJV010000208.1 GCA_943330985.1 Chitinophaga pinensis | reverse complement strand
CGTTGATTTAAGACGTCAGTTGGTTATGGAAGAAAGTGCGCCACCCGCATCGCTAAGTGCCATGTTTACGAACGTGGAAAACAATGGAGCTCCTTGGCAATTTTCTCCCGCAGATCGGTTAAATTGGAAGGATGAGTAATTCGTAATTACAAATTAACAATTACGAATTACGAATGGGTAAGGTGAATTACAAATTGACGATTACGAATTACGAATTGGGAAGTTGAATTACAAATTGGGAATTACGAATCCGTAATTGAAAATCCGTAATTTTATGTGACTATTTATACTTAATTATATTTTATTTATGAAAGAGAATTTAATTCAACAAAAGACCTATGATTTTGCTTTAAAGATTATCAATACTTCTAAGCAAATGCAAATGAATAAAGAGTTTGTTTTATCACGGCAACTTTTAAAATCAGGAACTTCTATTGGAGCAAATGTGGAAGAAGCAATTGGAGGTCAATCGAGAAAAGATTTTTTAAGCAAAATTAGCATTGCCTACAAAGAAGCGAGAGAGACTAAATTTTGGCTGCGTTTATTAAGAGATTCGAACTCAATGGATTCAGCTAACTCGGATGAATTACTATATCAAGTAGAAGAAATACTTCGCATAATCGGTTCTATCCAACGAACAACCAAAAGCAAACTCTCAGATTAATTTGATCTAAATAATTGGTAATTCATAATCCGTAATTCATAATTCATAATTGATAATTCGTAATTGATAATTCGTAATTGATAATTGATAATTGATATTTTAACAATGGAATTGAATATAAAAACCATGGCACAATACCTCGCAAATGGCGAGAGTCCAGAGATATTATTTTGGGTTGGATGTGCAGGAAGTTTCGATGATCGTGCAAAGAAGGTAACCAAGGCCGTTGCAAAAATCCTTCAAGCTGCGGATGTTAAATTTGCGGTTCTTGGATCCGAAGAAAGCTGCACCGGAGATCCTGCCAAACGTGCTGGGAATGAATTTCTTTTTCAAATGCAGGCCATGCAAAACATTGCTGTTCTAAATGGTTATGAAGTAAAGAAGATTGTTACAGCTTGCCCGCATTGTTTCAACACACTCAAAAACGAATACCCTGAACTGGGCGGCAATTACGATGTTGTTCATCATAGTCAACTCATCGAAAGTCTTCTAAACGATGGACGGTTGAAAGTGGAGGGCGGTTCTTTTAAAGGAAAGAAAATTACGTTTCACGACCCTTGCTATTTGGGCAGAGCCAATGGAGAATATGAAGCGCCACGCGAAGTATTGAATAAACTCGATGCGGAATTGGTGGAGATGAAACGATGTAAAACCAAAGGCTTATGCTGTGGTGCTGGTGGAGCTCAAATGTTTAAAGAAGCCGAACCCGGAAGTAAAGAAGTGAACATTGAACGCTCTGAAGAAGCATTGGCTTTACAACCAAACATCATTGCGGTTGGTTGTCCATTTTGCAATACCATGATGACCGATGGGGTTAAACATGCCGAAAAAGAAAGCTCTGTAAGTGTTCTCGATATTGCAGAGTTAATTGCTGCAGCTGCCGACTTATAAAATGAAAAATATGGAGAAAGCATTTGAACATATTCAAGATTCTGACAGAATTTGGGTATATCAATCGAACCGATTTTTAACGGAGGTCGAAATCGAACTCATTCAAACATCGGGAAATGCTTTTGTTGCGTCTTGGGCAACCCATGGAAAGCCATTACGAGCCCATGTTGCAATAGCATATAATTTATTTGTCATTGTTTCGGTCGATGAAGAACAGGCAAAAGCGAGTGGGTGTTCCATTGATAAATCGGTGAATTGGATTTCAACGCTTGGGCGTGATTTACACATCGATTTCTTGGATCGTATGCAAATTGCTTATAAAGATGAGCTAAATCTTGTTCAAATACATCCCATGAATGAGTTTGAGCAATTGGCTGCAAATGGTCAAATAGAATCGAGCACTTTGGTATTTAACAACCTTGTATTCAATGGAAAGGAATTGAAAAATGCATGGAATATTCCCGCTACCGAGAGTTGGCACAACCGTTTTTTTCAATGAAGAAATAACAAAATGCAATCTCCTTGTTTTTTCTCTTGCATAAGAAATCTATTCAACTTACATTTGCCGTCCATTTTTGCGATACCATTATGAAACCAGAAATTCATCCTTCGAACTACCGCTTAGTTGTTTTTAAAGACATGTCTGACGAAACATTAACACTTACTAAGTCTTGCATTGATTCCAAAGAAACAATCATGTTGGATGGCGTTGAATATCCAGTTGCCAAATTGGAGATCTCTTCTTCATCACATCCTTTTTATACAGGTAAGATTAAATTAGTTGATACTGCTGGTCGCGTTGATAAATTCCGTAACCGCTACAAAGGCCATCAAGGGAAAATCAATATGTGATTTATTCCCAACAAATCATTTAGAAAGCCTTCCAAATTGGAGGGCTTTTTTATTTTTGTGATTATGAATATTATCCTATTCGATGATTCACGACGCAATCATCTCCTCCCATTAACTTATACTAGACCCATTGCCGATTTACGCATTGGCATTCTCACAATAAAAGAGAAATGGGAAAAGCATGCCTTGGGAAGTGTTTCATTTCTGAGTCAGGAATATCTTAAACCCAAATTCCCAACGCGGCGCTTTGCTGAAAACTATCTAATTGCAGGCTCTATCATTCCTGAAGGAAATTTCATAAAAGCAATCAGAGAACTGACAAAAGGACAAGCGCTTGTTCAACAGGGTGAACTATTAGCTGCATGCGACTCTGAAAATAGTTTATCTACCGAACTTGACCATTACAGTTGCATTGAATATCCATTTCCCTTGTTTCGAATAAACCATCTTTGGGATATTTTTTCATTGAACGCTCGCGCTTTGGAGGAGGATTTTGAGTTAATTACAGCAGGACGAAAATCGGCTGAAATTGACCCATCAAATACCATTATTGGCAACCGTTTTTTTGCTGAAGAAGGAGCTACCGCTTTGTGTTCAGTTTTCAATACAACCTCAGGGCCCATCTATCTTGGTAAAAACTCTGAAGTTTGGGAAGGCAGCTTAATTCGTGGGGCATTTGCACTTTGCGAAGAAAGCGCTGTAAAACTTGGAGCAAAAATTTATGGGGCAACTACTGTTGGACCTCATTCGCGTGTTGGCGGAGAAATTAACAACAGTGTCATTCAAGGATATTCCAACAAAGGGCATGATGGGTTTTTAGGGAATTCCGTTTTAGGTGAGTGGTGCAACTTAGGAGCCGATACCAATAATTCGAACCTGAAAAACAATTACGCCGATGTGAAACTTTGGAACTATGAAGAAGAACGCATGGTTTCGACAGGTCTTCAATTTTGCGGATTAATTATGGGCGACCATAGCAAATGTGGCATCAATACTATGTTCAATACAGGGACAGTTGTGGGCGTGAGCGCGAACATTTTTGGGGCAGGATTTCCCAAGAATCACATTCCTTCTTTCAGCTGGGGAGGCCCCCAAGGCATTACGGAATACAATTTCGATAAGGCTGCCGAAACAGCAACCCTCGTTATGGAAAGACGACACAAAGCATTCGACCAAATTGAATCGCAGATTTTGGCGGAAGTTTTTGAATTGACACGTCCATATAGGCAGTCGTAATTACTAAAAAACGACATTTTCTCTCATGGCACATGGCTTGACTAAGTCGGCTTCCTGATTGAAATGCCTAACTCTTGTCGGCTTGCTGACTAAATGTCATTGAATTTTATTATGAACGAACAT
>CALQJV010000207.1 GCA_943330985.1 Chitinophaga pinensis | reverse complement strand
TTTTATAAGCAGTCTACCTGAACAGTAGTAGCTTCATGAATACGAATACTTATTAATGATCCCGAACACGCAAAAGCCAGAGGGTCTCCAAACGGAGCTTTTCGAATCATGGTAATTTGGGTTCCAGGAATACAACCAAGCTCAATCAGTTTCAATGAAATTTCCTCATCTGAAAAACCCAAGATAATTGCGGATTCTCCAATAGGAACTTGAGAAAGATCGGTTTGCATTTGCTTATTTAGAATGAATCTACGAACTGCAAAAATACAAATAACTCGAATCTACCCTCAATTTATTTATGAAATTATATCAACTTGAAATGCGCCTTATCACATAGTAAGGCAACACGTTTTTGACGATGAACATCGGGGCAATTGCATTTCTTCTTAAATAAGGAGCAGCTCGAAAATCCCATCGATGCTATTAAAATTAGAATAAGAGCGGCCTTTTTCATACGTATGTAAAAGTAGTATTTTTGACAAATGATTTGTAATTCATCAACTCTAAATATCGGAAACGATTTTGATGAATTTTTATTTTCGATACCAACAACATCCTTTCTTAGATTTGCTCCATGCGTATATCAATAATTACCACTCTTTTTCTTTTTGTATGCCTAACGAGTTCGGCTCAAACCGATAACATGGGTATTGGAACCTTAACGCCAGACTCAAGCGCCCGACTAGAGGTTTCGGCAACGAACAAAGGGTTTTTAACTCCCCGTATGACGAGTGCAGAGCGAAATGCTATTATCAATCCAGCAGAAGGCTTACTGGTTTATGATTCGAGCACTTCTTCATTTTGGTATTTTAAAACCGGCAACTGGACAGAGCTCCTTGCTCAAATTCCACCAGTTCCATCCAATGTGCTTTTCAGTTCTTTAAATCAAACCGGTGTTGCTGGAACCGCAGAAGTAATTATGGGTTCTTTTGTAATACCATCTTCCACATTTTCTCAAGATGGTCAATTTACTGAAGTGCACGCGTTCGGGGAAATGACAACCGACACTTCTATTATCCGATTAAAATTTGGAAGTAACACGTTCAGCTTTCCAGCAAATTCACAAGGCAAATGGGAGTTAAAAGCACGTTTGTATAGAGCGTCAGTTTCTGATGCAAAATTTACGGGGACATTATCACTCAATGGAACTTCGTTTACTGATGTTCAGTCAGTTGCCCAAGATTTCTCAACAGCAATTCCATTCCAAATTACCGGTCAACAAGTTCAGCCAATTTTAAATGGAATTAGCTTGGAAGGATTTTCTATTTCGAGACTTCAATAAAAATCATCTCAATAAACAGTGATTTAAAGGTCGGTTTATTTCCCACCTAATATATCATCAACCCAGGCTTTGCCCCAATCGTTCTTTTCTTGATCCGTCCAGAGTAATGGGTAGAAAATTCTCTTTTGGAAACGTGGAGGCAAATATTTCTGCCAGTTGGTGCCACCTGTTGCTTTAATATCCTCAGGATCTTTTTGTAAATAACGCACGGCACTTTTGTAATGAGAAAGTGGCCAGTTTACATTCACCAATACATCGAGTGCCCTCAAAGCGGTTTTTAATTCTCCCAAATCGGCTCCCTCAGATTCTAGTTTTAGATAAATCGTTAGTAGATTTCCTTCCACATTGCTTTCAGCAAGATCTATTAACTGCTTAGAGTACTTTTCCTCAAATTGATCGAGCGTGAGGGTTTTCTTGCCTGTGGCGAGTTCCGTAGCTCCCGCTTGCCAGTAAATATACTTAAATTGTTCTTCAATAGAATGTTCTCCGTTTTCGAATTTGGAACGATGGTCTTTATCTACCAAGTTGATGAAATTAGTTGCATAAATTTCAATCATTCGATATTGAGCACTTTGAAACCCGGAAGCAGGCAAAAGCGACATGCGGAACTGAAGAAATTGCTCGCGTTCCATGCCATCAACCATTACTTCGAACGAATGTGTTAGATTCATAAAATAACGATTCACCCGTTGAATGCGTTTGGTTGTGAATGCTAAATCAGGACTTTCTTGAGCAGAAATTTGTTTAAGTTCATGCAGACTCAATTTAAAATACAACTCGGTAATTTGGTGGTACATGATGAAAATTTCTTCATCCGGAAAACTTGTTCTAGGAGTTTGTAAACTCAGCAATGTATCCAAATGAATATAGTCCCAATAAGTGAGGAAGTCGGCATGAAGTAATCCGTCGAGATATGAACTTAAGTCTTGGCCCATGGCCGAATACTTCTTTTGCAAGAGTTTTATTCGGGAAAGGATGTTTTCTGAAATTTCCATGTTTAGCCGTTTCAATTAAAATACAAACATAGAGAAAAAGCGAATTTTTACTTTATCTAATTTATAAGCGAATACATTCATGCGATCATTTTCAAGAAAATGAAAACCTTTTGTGGGTTTGGCGTGTTTGTTTGAATTACATTTGTATTATAAATTCGTGTCGCATTCAACCATCAAAATCGAATCATTTGAAAAAAGTAGTTTTCAATAATAAGAACAATTCCTTCTCCGAAACACTTAACGCAGAAGTGAAACAATACTTCGCAACCAATAATATTAAGCAAACCGGCGATTGGCGATTGTATCTTAAATCATTCGTTCTTATTCCCTTAGCGCTTGCTTGTTACATTTCTTTGTTAACGATTGCAATGCCTATTGTTTTATCCCTTTTTATTTGTGGTATTCTTGGTTTATGTATCGCTTCCATTGGTTTTAATGTAATGCATGATGCAAACCATGGTAGTTATTCTGAAAGTAAACGCATCAATTACATCATGGGCCTTACAATGAATGCCCTCGGAGCAAATGCCTTTATATGGAAAATTAAACACAACATTGTTCATCATACATACACCAATATTGACGGACTTGATGATGATATTGCCAAATCGCCTGTTTTAAGACATTGCTATTCACAAGCATACAAGCCGGTTCACAAGTATCAACATTATTATATGTTCTTCTTTTATGGCATTTCACATATTCTTTGGGCGCTATACACCGATTTCGATAAGTACTTTAAACGCAGTATTCATACTACGTCCATCAATAACATACCTATTCAAGAGCATATTATTTTTTGGTTTTCTAAGGCCATGTATGTAATTTTTTACTTCGCCATTCCCATTTTTCTTCTTGGATTTAGCAAGTTCATCATTGGCTTTATGTTCATGAGCGTTGTTACGGGCATAACCCTTTCACTTGTTTTTCAATTGGCGCATGTAATCGAACTCACCGATTTTACCGATGCTACCCAAGATCTAGATGTCCGAATGACCATTGAAGATTCATGGGCGGTTCATCAAATGCGCACAACCGCTAATTTTGCTACTAAAAACAAAATTGTAAATTGGTATGTTGGAGGATTGAATTTTCAAATCGAACATCACCTTTTCCCAAAGGTTAGCCATGTTCACTATCCTTCATTAAGCCCCATTGTGGAGCGTGTAAGTAAGCAATTCGGCGTTCCTTATCATAACATTCCAAGTATGTGGACCGCCATTGGTAGTCATGTTCGCACCATGCGAAAGTTTGGTCAGGAAGAAAATCCTACGCAAATTAATCAGGCTGTTGCAGCATAATTCGAATTTCAGAAATGGAGGTTCTGTTTCTGCTAATTCTTTCCTCGATCTTTTTCTTGGTTCTTTATAGGATTAAGGAGAAAAGAATTCCCATTCGCTTTTTTTTCAAAGGGAAGTATCATGGATTTATTCAGTATAATCTAATTCCAAATGATTTTGAATTGGACGAACTGATGCTGAAGAATTTTG
>CALQJV010000206.1 GCA_943330985.1 Chitinophaga pinensis | reverse complement strand
GATTGGTTACCCAACCAAAGAAGAAGAAACCAAAATCATCCGTAATAACCTCGCAGCTGAATATCCAAAACCGGCTCAGGTGGTTCACCCAGACCAAATTTTACGTGCTCGACAAATTGTACGTGAGGTGTATATGGATGAGAAAATTGAAAAGTACATCATCGATATTGTCTTTGCAACGCGCTTCCCGAAAGATCACAACTTGGCTAAATACCAACCTTTGATTAGTTTCGGAGCATCGCCACGTGCCTCAATCAGCTTAGCATTAGCATCAAAAGCATATGCGTTTATCAAACGTCGTGGTTATGTAATTCCGGAAGATGTGCGTGCGGTTTGTATGGATGTATTACGTCACCGTATCGGTCTAACCTACGAAGCAGAAGCCGAGAACATCACCACCGAAATGATTATCAATGAGATTTTGAATGTGGTGGAGGTGCCTTGATTTATTGATTTGAAAATTTGAAAAATTTGAAGATTTGAAAATGGGCTTTTATGCTGTTATCTGATGACTATCATTATTCTAAAACTTAATTAATACTAAAAAATAAACTTAAAACTATCTATTATGCGAAATGATAAACCGAACATGATTGTTGAATTGACGGAGGACTTAGCAGTCAACGTTGTTAATTTTTGTCGTGAATTGTCCAATCAAAAACACTATAATTTATCAAGTCAACTATTCAAATCAGGGACATCTATTGGAGCAAATACTGTAGAGGCTCAAAATGCGGAAAGTAAAGCCGACTTCATTCATAAAATGAAAATATCAGCGAAAGAGGCCGATGAAACAGCTTATTGGCTAAGAATCTGTAAACGAACCAACTTAATTAGCGAAGACCATATTTTACATAGCCAAACGCAAACATCCATTAACATACTTTCAAAAATAATTTCAACGACCAAGAAGAGTATAAATAAGTAATATGCTCATCAAACAATTAATTCGTATATCCCTTAGCCATCTGATTTTCAAATCTTCAAATCTTCAAATTGAACCTGTGGAACAAAAAGAACTCCTAAAAAAAGTACGTAAGCTCGAAATTAAGAGTCGTGGACTTTCTGCGCAGTTGTTTTCTGGGCAGTATCATAGTGCTTTTAAGGGTAGAGGAATGTCGTTTTCGGAAGTGCGCGAGTATCAGCCGGGCGATGATGTTCGGACGATTGATTGGAATGTGTCGGCGCGGTTGAATCATCCGTATGTGAAGGTGTATGAAGAAGAACGCGAACTCACTATCATGCTGGTTGTAGATGTGAGTGGATCGAACGAATTTGGAACACAGTCACAATTCAAAATGGATCTGCTTACTGAAGTATGTGCGGTTTTGGCATTTTCGGCCATGCAGAATAACGATAAGATTGGGGTGATTTTCTTTAGCGATAAAATTGAAAAGTATATTCCACCCAAAAAAGGGAAGTCACATATTCTGCGCATCATTCGTGAGTTGATTGATTTCAAACCCGAAAATCGTCAAACCAATATCGATCAGGCTTTGCGCTTCTTAACCAATGTAATACGCAAGCGCTGCACCGCATTTGTCCTTTCTGATTTTTATGGAAAAGGATATGAAGATACATTGAAAATTGCCAATAAAAAACACGATATTGTTGCATTGCGACTAAGCGATCCCCGCGAAATTTCTATGCCAGATGTGGGATTGGTGCGATTCAAAGATGCTGAAACAGGTGAGGCAATTTGGGTGGATACATCCGACCGTTCGGTTCGAAAAGCTTACGAAATTCATTATAAAAAACACGAGGATTTTGTGAAATCTGCTTTGAGTAAAGCCGGTGTCGATCAGGCCATTTTACACACCGATCGCTCCTATATTCAGCCATTAAGTAACTTATTTAAACGCCGAGGAACACGATGAAATACATCCTTTCTTTTTGCTTCTCTCTTCTTTACTTAGCTTCTCAAATGCACGCGCAACAAGCCAGTGTGCAATCCGATCGATACCAAATTCGTCTCGGAGAATCGTTTTCTCTTACTCTAAAAGCAGCTATTCAAGACGGGCAACGCATTGTTTGGCCTGCTTTTAATGATTCCATTGGTCCTAATTTCGATATTTTAAAATTAGGGAAAATTGATACTTTACCAGATTCTACAAAAGCGGGAACGCAGTTTATTCAAAAAATAGAAGCCACCTCGTTCGATAGCGGAATGCATACCATGCCGGTTTTTGCATTTGATATTATTTCTGCAAATGGCGATACCGCTCACATTGTAACCGACCCACTTTCGTTTCAAGTTTCCACAGTTCCAGTCGATACAACCAAAGCCATCAAAGACATTCATGGTGTTTTAGATGTTCCGTTCGATATTAGCGAATATATTCCATGGATTTTAGTTGGTTTGCTATTGGCTGCTTTAATTGCTGCGGGCTTGTATTTCTGGTTAAAGCGCAAACGAAAACCTACTGAAGTAAAACCGAAAACTCCATCAATTCCGGCTTGGCAGATAGCATTAACAGCTTTGGATGTAATTGGTAATGAAAAGGCATGGCAATCGGGACGAGATAAGGTTTACCATTCGGCCATTACCGATACGTTACGAATGTATTTGGAAGAACAATTTCAGCTTCCCGCTTTAGAATCGACCACCGATGAAACATTGGAAATGCTTCGAAAAGCTTCTTTCAACCAGGATAGTATTCAGCAATTGAAACAAGTGCTCGTATTAGCCGATTTAGTGAAATTTGCCAAAGAAAAACCCCTGCCCAACGAACATGAAAGGGCGTTGGAATATGCGAGAGAATTTGTTCAGATAACACGTCCTAAAGAATTAGTAAACAAGGATCAAAGGAAAGGAGATAGTGGTGAATAGTTGGACAGATTTAAAATTGCCGTATTGGGAAGAAATTAGTTTTGCTCAACCCTGGGTTTTGTGGTTTTTGATTCTCATTCCAATGATGATTGTATGGTATGTTTTCAAAGGTCGCAAAGCAAAACCTGAATTACAGATTTCTACCATCGCTCCATTTCTAGGTAGAAAGCCATCGGCAGTTGTGCGCTTAATGCATGTGCCTTTTGCGTTGAGATGTTTAACCGTTGCATGTATCATTGTTGCATTAGCTCGACCTCAAACCAAACTCGCATGGCAAGATATGACCGCCGAAGGAATTGATATCATGCTTTCCATGGACCTTTCGCCCAGTATGCTTGCCCGAGATTTCAAGCCCAATCGTTTGGAATCCGCCAAAAAAGTGGCCATGGAATTTATTGATGGTCGTAAAAACGATCGCATTGGTTTGGTTGTGTTTTCTGGAGAATCGTTTACACAATGTCCTCTCACGGTTGATCATTCCGTTTTAAAGAACTTGTTAAGTGCCGCCGAACCTAATTTCTTAGCCGATGGAACCGCAATCGGAATGGGTTTAGCAACAGCAGTCAATCGTTTAAGAGAAAGTAAGTCAACCAGTAAAGTCATCATTCTAATAACGGATGGAGAAAACAATGCCGGATCGGTTTCACCATTGACGGCCGCTGAAATTGCACAGCTGTATGGAATTAGGGTTTACACAATTGGCGTAGGAACACGTGGAATGGCTTATTCTCCAGCATACCGCTACCCCAATGGGGAATTTGGTTTCGATTATGTGGAAGTGCGCATTGATGAGCCTTTGCTGAAGAAGATTGCGAAAATGACGGATGGACAATATTTCAGAGCTACAAACAATGAAGCTTTGATGGATATTTACAAGAAAATTGACCAATTGGAAAAAACTCGCTTCGATGTAACTGAGTTTCGTCGTAAACACGAAGAG
>CALQJV010000205.1 GCA_943330985.1 Chitinophaga pinensis | reverse complement strand
TGGGCGATTTTGCTTTTGAACGGCCTCTTCCCAATGGAGAAACAGAATCTATCCACCACATCACAACGACCGAAATTAATTTGCAAACCCGTTTTGCTTGGGGAGAAAAATTTATTTCGGGTGAATTTGATCGATCCAGCATTGGTACTCGGTATCCAATTATTCAATTCGATTTAGGACTAGGAGTTCCAAACGTGCTTGGTTCGCAATTCAGTTATACAAAAGCACGCATTCGAATTAGCGATCGTTTCCGGATTAATCCCATAGGATATACTGATTATGTGGTCGATTTGGGGAAGATTTGGGGTCAAGCGCCTTATTTTTTTCTTGAACTACATCAAGGTTCTCAAACTTATGCGCTCGACCAAATGGCTTTTAACATGATGAATATCTTCGAATTTGCTAGTGATCGTTATGCTTACCTTTTTGTTGATCATCATTTTGAAGGTTTCTTTCTGAATAAGATACCTTTACTTCGTAAACTCAAATGGCGCGAAGTGCTTACTTTAAAATCGGTGGTTGGTGATATGCGACCTGAAAATGTAAATCAATTGGTATATCCCGGTGGCATTGACCCGCAAATTCATCGACCTTATCTGGAAAGTGGATTTGCCATCGAAAATATTTTTAAAATTATTCGTGTGGATGCCCTTTGGAGAATGACGCACCTCGAAAGGCCTAATACCAAACCTTTTGGACTCCGTGTTTCCCTTTCATTCCGATTCTGAACTATGAAATTATATACCACAAATCTCGTAAAGCGTTATAAAAAAAAGGCCGTTGTTAACGATGTTTCCGTTGAAGTAAATCAAGGCGAAATTGTTGGACTACTCGGACCCAATGGCGCAGGTAAAACAACCACTTTTTACATGACCGTTGGACTCATTCGACCAAACGAAGGCAATGTTTTTTTGGATGATTTAAACATCACAAAATTACCAATGTACCGAAGAGCGCAATTGGGAATTGGTTATTTGGCGCAAGAAGCATCGGTGTTTCGCAAATTGAGTGTGGAAGACAATATTAAAGCCGTTTTAGAAATGACCGAACTTTCTAAAGTCGAGCAAAAAGAAAAATTGGAGTCTTTGTTGGATGAATTTAGTTTGCAAAAAATTCGTACAAACCGAGGTGATTTGCTTTCTGGAGGCGAACGTAGAAGAACCGAAATTGCACGTGCGCTAGCTTCCAATCCAAAGTTCATTCTGCTCGATGAACCATTTGCGGGTGTTGACCCAATTGCGGTTGAAGACATTCAAAGTATCGTGGCCAAACTCAAAGAAAAGAATATTGGCATTCTCATTACCGACCACAACGTGCACGAAACCCTTACCATTACAGATCGGGCATATCTGCTCTATGAAGGAAAAATTCTCAAATCGGGAACTGCCGAAGAACTTGCGAATGACGAAACGGTAAGACGTGTTTATCTTGGAAAAAACTTCGAACTTCGCTCAAATAAATCGGCGAAAAATCCTGAATAATCCAATTAGAAATTAACTCTTTTAACATCTTATTTCCTTATGAAATTTATTGCTGAAATAGACGTAATGCCTCACAAAGCGCTCCTCGATCCTCAAGGAAAAGCAGTTAGCGGAAGCATGAAAAATTTAGGCCTTCCCGAAATTGAGAATGTTCGCATTGGAAAACATATTCAACTCGAAGTTGAAGCCGATGGAGAAGCTGCTGCCCGCGAAAAAATTGAAAAAGCCTGCAAAGAATTATTAGCAAATCCAATCATGGAAGGATTTAGCTATTCGATAGCCGCTGTTTGAAATAAATCAGGATAGGTTTTGATTTGTTTTCGGTTCTGTCAGCATTTTTAGCAACGACAATACGAAATACAGAACGATACAGGGAGCGAACGCAGCGAGCTTTAACCAAAGAAACATTGGAACTGAAAGAATCACTAACACAAGTTGGTATTCGTTCCCTTTCCACCCAAACGATTTGAGTTTGAAACTAAATATCGGCACTTCGATTACGAGCACAAACGCCGACAATAAAGCGATTCCAGCCATTATCCAAGCATTGGGCATAGGGAAAATTCCTGAATGAAAACCTACAAATAACCCTAGCCAAAACAAGGCGTTGGCAGGTGTGGGCATTCCAATAAACGAAGAAGTTTGTCGGGTATCGTGATTGAATTTTGCCAACCGAAATGCCGATAAAACGGCAATGAATAATGCAAAAGAAGCTGGGAGGGATAAAAAATACCGTGCAACTTCTTCACCGGGTTTCAAACTCGATACAGAAGCTTCAGCAATTAAACGAAAAGCCATAAATGACGGCAGCACACCAAAAGTAAGCATGTCGGCCAATGAATCAAGGTCTTTCCCGATTGGTGATGAAACCTTCAATGCGCGAGCAAGCAAGCCATCAAAGAAATCGAAGATGCCAGCCAAAATAATCAACCAGGGAACCCATTCGGAATCTCCAGCCAATAATTGCTGAATGGCCAAACAGCCACAAAGCAAGTTGGAAAGTGTAAGTGCGTTAGGTAGATTTTCCTTTAACATCGTTTAGTCCTACTGGATTATATTCGCGTGTTGGATTGTAATTTTTAATTAATCGAGTAAATTTTTTCTCGAAATACTCAGTACTAAACATCGCTAAAACAAGTGCAATGATTATCGCCAAAAAGGGCTCCAATAACATGACTGCACTTGCCGTTTGTTCGGAAGATGCAAATTGCATGATCTTGAAAGCAATTAAAATGGCAAGTGCATGATATGCATAAATGCTATAAGCAAGTTTACCCGGATAATTAAAGATTTTAAGCTTAGCGATTTTTAATACTGAATTCGAATTGAAATTCTGTTCAAATACAAAAAATGCCAAACTGAGCGTAAGTAAAATACGTTCTATAATAAATACCAATTGAGGGGGTAAATACTTAAACTCGTGACGAATTTGTGGCAAAAATATTATTACGAGTATAAAAATCAAGTATACAAATCCAATGGTTCTTTTGGTTTGATTTTTTAGAAAACCATACAATTTGTACTTAAAGAAACTGAAATACGCCAAATACGAGCCCACGATAAAATCGCAAATAATATTGAGCGAACTGAAACGGTAGGAATCATCTTGTGACCACATCCAAGCTGATGCGATAAACGCAATCATTGCTATAATCATGAGCGCCTTTTCTTTTCTACGGAAATATGACATCAAAATTGGCCACACAATAATAAACTGAAAGGAAACGGCAATTGTCCACATATTTCCCCAAACCCCTTGCAATGGATTTAATGGGCTGGACGTTTCGCTGTATCCAAAATTGAATATAAATGAAAGATACTGAGATGGGTTTTTTAATTCAGAAAATTCCAATGGAATTCCTGTATTAAACTTTGGCAGAATAAAAAAACCAAGCACAAACATCACAAAATAAAGAGGCAACATCCCTAAAATTCGACGCATGTAAAAGCGCAACAGATTCAAATTCTTGTAAATAAAACGCTCCTCAAAGATCGTCCAAGTGTTTAAAAACCCTGTTAGTATAAATAACAAACTGTAGCAAACATTCTGAAGATTGCCCGTAACTTGCAACAAATCTGTATACAAAGAGGACAACTTAACTTGTTTATTTTCTGTAATAAAGCAATGCGATATAAGAATTCCAAGAACAGCCAAAAACCGAATAGCATCGATATTATCGAAGTGCGATTTTTTAATGAGTCGCTTCATGGAAAACTATGATCTAATTATTAATTTTAAATACAAATCAAACTGAATTTATCAAAAAATGTTTCCTAATCTTTAAAACAAAATAAATGTATTTACGCTTTAATG
>CALQJV010000204.1 GCA_943330985.1 Chitinophaga pinensis | reverse complement strand
CATTCGATGAAAAATACATGGTCTTTCCATCGGGATGAATAAATGGTCCAAACTCCTCCAATTCAGTATTAATAGAATCGCCCAAGTTTTCAGGTAGGGTCCAAGTTCCGTTAGGCCGTTTGGTTGAAGACCATAAATCGGCTTGTCCTTTTCCACCTGCTCTGCGGCTAGTAAAAACCAGGGTTCGTCCATCTGCCGAGAGTGTGGGTTGTGCGTCCCAAAGTCCAGAATTTACAATGTCACCCAGATTTTGCGGGCTTGTCCATTTATCGCCGATTCGTTCACTTAAATAAATGTCGCAGCTTCCCAAACCTTCGGGACGCTCACATCCGGTAAAAAAGAAATAACGTCCATCGGGCGAAATAGAATGTGCTCCTTCGTTACGATGCGTGTTAATGGGTGGTCCAAGTGAAATTGCTGGGAGCCATTTTCCATCAACACGCTTTGTGTAGAAAAAATCTTCTTCAACAGGTGATCCACCATTATCAGTTAATTCATCGGCGGGTCTCATTCGGGTGAAAATCAGTAAGTCCTCATCTACAGTTAAGGAAGGATGATAATCGTTAAATGGCGTATTGATGTTCTCGCCTAAATTAACAGGACTAAAAGGAACCGGGTGTTGTATGGCAATTTCAGCAAACTTCGCGCTTGCTAATCTTCGCTCCGCTTTGACTCTGAGTTCGGGATTGATTTTAGAATAACCTAGAAATTTCAAGATTTGAACTTGTGCTTCAGTATAATGATCCATCTCCATTTCAACTCCGGCGAGATTGTAATACAAAGGAGGAAACCGATCTGGTTGAAGACCTATTGCTTTTTTATAATGTTCGGATGCTTCGGCACTTTTATTTAAATCGTTGCAAACATCTGCTAAAAGAACTTGGGCCTCAAAAAAGTTATTGTCTTCGCTTACAGCTTTGCTGAGAAAATTGTAAGCCTCCTCATTTTTCTTGTACTCGTATTTTGCTCGTCCTTCATTAAAGAACTTAATCGCTTTATTATTCGTGCTGCTCAATGATTGGGAAAAAGCATTATAAGCTGAATAATGAAACAAACAAATAAGGATTAACAGATAATTTTTCATAGAATGAGGACCTGCTTAATGCATACTCAAATAAACGAAAAACCCCGATCTTAATTGGATCGGGGTTGAAAAAAATAGTTTCTTTAGTTTCGAAGAACAGTTACATCTCCTTTTTGAACTTCATTGTTTGCTAAATCAAGTATATAAAAGTAGACACCATCGGGAAGCTTTTCAGCATTCCACGTATTTGAGTATCCATTCGAACTATATACCTCATTTCCCCATCTATTAAAGACCGTTAATTTGGAGTTAGGGAATGCTTCCAAACCTTTAATTACAAAGAATTCGTTTATTCCATCTCCATTTGGAGTAAATGAATTTGGAACTTCAACAGAATTTGAAACAGTGAATTCTCGTGAAGTTGTATCCATACAACCTGCTGCATCTGAAACGATAAGTGTAATTGTTAATACAGCTTGGCTTTCAAAAATATGTGTTGTGTTTTGATTTGCTGAACCTGAGTTATCTCCAAAATTCCAATTCCAACTAATGGGCGAACCTTGAGATGCATCGGTAAATGTTACAGTATTGCCTGTTTGTGAACCTGTTGTTGGGTCTGAAACAAAAGATGCAGTAGGTCCACCTTCGGTAATTGTAATCACATCTTGATTCTCACATCCGTTTGCATCTGTAATAGTTAATGTGTAACTACCTTCTGGTAAATCGGCGGCTTGTGAATTTGTACCATTGCTCCAGGCATAAGCTGTCATTCCATCGGGACCATTGATACTTATTACATTACCCGCACAAATGTTTTTGTTTTCTCCAAGTTCAATAAGAGGACGCGCTTGAATGATAACATTTATTGTAGCTATGTCGGGAGAAATACATCCATCGAGAGAAGCTGATAAAGTGTAGCTTCCTTCGTTTACTATGCTAGCGCTTGGTATTGTAATCGAAGCACCTGTATTAGAAAAACCAGGGCCATTCCAACTGTATAATACTCCATTTTCGTTATTCGAATTTAACTGCAAGTTAGTGCCATCGCAGATAATCTCATCTCCACTAATTGATGGGGAAATTGGGAAAGGTTTATAGAGCACGTTTACTGTATCGGAAGTTGAACAGCCAATAGCATTTGTTAATGTAACCCAATATTCACCAGAAGAACTTACTATATAACTAGCTTCAGTCGAAGCATCTTGCCATAAATAAGATACATCAGTTACAGAGGCAGCAGAAAGTAAATAAGGAGCATTCCCACAAATAGTGGTGTCTTTCGAAGCAAATTCAAATTGAGGACTAACTAGAATTGAGATATCTGTTGAATCCGATAATGAAGCGCAGCCATTTGCATAATAATATGCGTAATACATACCTGTTTGATTGGATACAAGATCAGAAAGTAGATATTGATTGCCAACTGATGAAACAGTATCGCCATTCAACACCCAGTAATAGGCATTTCCAGAAACTGGAGGTACACTTAAACTCAATTGTTCACCTTCGCAAAAAATATCAGACAGAACATCTTGGCCATTCGTACTTAATACTGGTGCATTGGGGCTTATGGAAAATGCTAAAGTAACAGATGCAGATTTTGAACATTCAAAACCATTAGTTACAACCACAGAATAAGTTCCATCCTGATTAACAGTAAACGTTTGATTTGTTGAATTATCTTGCCATAAATAGGTATAGGAATTTCCAGCTCCAGCATCCAGAATAATATCATTTACATCGCATAATGTATCCGATAATCCAATGTAAACTTCGGGTGTTGGATTTATTTGAATAAATAAGGTGTCAAAAAAGCTCTCACAACCATCAACAGTATAATAAGCTTTGTATGGGCCACTTTGTGCAAGAGTCAGATTATTCAAGTTTAAATCTTGTCCACTAAAAATGGTATTATTCGGACCTTGCCAAGCATAACTCGCATTTTCGAGAGGAGCCATTTGCATCGCTATTGATTCTCCAGCACACAAAGTATCCGAGTTAATGGAAGTGTCGAATGGGAGAATGACAGAAGTTGGAGTTATTGGTCTTGGGGAAGTGTAAATTGTAATGGAATCAGCAGCCCTACAGCCTTGATAATCGGTTACAATGACATAGTACGTACCGCTATCGGAAGCAATATAGAATGGATCTGTGCTTCCATCTTGCCATTCAAATAAATATACTCCCGGCACGCTCAAAAGAAGTTGAGATCCTTCGCAAATAGTATCACGTGATGCTTGAATGCTAACTGGTGGCGCGTAATAATTTACCGTGATGGTATCGGTTGCTGAACATTCATTTCCGCTTAATACATCCACATAGTAAGTTCCTGCATCAAATACAGTAATTTTTTGAGTAGTGTCTCCAGTGCTCCATAAATACGAAGTTTTTCCAGGGCCAGCATCTAAAACAGCAGAATCGCCCAGGCATAATTCGGAATTAATACCAAGCTCGAGGTAAGAGAAATTCGTGAAATATCCATAGTTGCAACTTGCACCTTGTTGATAGGTAATTCCCATATGAAATAGTTCATCGCCCGTATTTCGAATCAATGAACCAACACCAACTGGAATTTCAGCTGTCGTAAAGCCTTTTCTCATAAATACCCAATTCCCATTCGTGCCAGGTACCGGTTGAAAATCGGCTGGAGTAATCAACGTTGCGTTATTGTTTAATAAGAATGATCCTTCCGAACCCGCTTTTATAGTTAAGTTCAATTTAAAATTCGCACTACCTGTTCTAGTAAAACCAACTTGAGTTGAACCTGTACATT
>CALQJV010000203.1 GCA_943330985.1 Chitinophaga pinensis | reverse complement strand
ATTTAACAGTTTTAACCGCGAGATGGCTTTGCTTTTACAACAAACGCTTGACGATTTCTCTACAAATACAGCTGTTCGTGCCATTGTAATAACCGGAAACGGAAAAGCATTTTGTGCCGGACAAGACTTAAAAGAAGTAATCAGTCCCGAATTAAATCCAGGCTTTCGAGCTATTCTTGAAGAGCATTACAATCCCATCATTACGAGAATTCGCAATATTGAAAAACCCATTTTAGCTGCGGTAAATGGTGTTGCTGCCGGTGCAGGAGCTAACATTGCACTTGCTTGCGATGTTGTTTTGGCTTCAGAAAATGCAAGTTTCATTCAGGCATTCAGTAAAATTGGATTAGTGCCCGACAGCGCTGGAACATTCTTTCTTCCTCGATTAATCGGCTTCCAAAAAGCATCGGCGCTCTGCATGTTGGGGGATAAAGTTTCTGCCCTCGATGCCGAAAAAATGGGCATGATTTACAAGGCAATTCCAGCCGATCAATTTGAAACAGAAGTTCAGAAAACCGCCGAAACATTGGCTAATTTGCCCACTTTGGCTTTGGGTTTAACCAAACGTTTATTGAACCAAAGCTTGAGCAACGATTTAACTTCTCAACTTCAAGCAGAAGGGAATTTACAAATTCAAGCAAGCGAAAGTCATGATTTCAAAGAAGGAGTTGCCGCTTTTGTTGAAAAAAGAAAGCCCGAATTCAAAGGTTTTTGAGCAGAATTATGTAGGTTTAACGCTTTAATTTTCCATTCAAGAATTAAAGAATTTTCATGAATAAAATAGCTGTAATTGGTGCCGGTACAATGGGCAGCGGAATTGCTCAAGTAGCCGCTACAGCAGGCTGTTTGGTGAAGTTGTTCGACACATTTCCAGATGCACTTTCTCGTAGTAAAAACAATCTCGATAAGGCTTTACAAAAGCTCGAAGAGAAAGGAAAAATAACGCAGGATGAAGTAAATCGTATTGCTAGAAACATCAGCTATGTTAATACGTTGACCGAACTTGCGGATGCAGAACTCATCATCGAAGCCATCGTCGAGAACATCGATGTAAAAAGAACATTGTTTTCGGATCTCGAAAAAATCATTTCAAAATCCTGCATCCTCGCTTCCAATACAAGCTCGCTTTCCATTGCATCCATCGCGGCTTCTTGCCAAGATTCAAATCGAGTTATTGGCATTCATTTCTTCAACCCTGCACCTCTTATGCAATTGGTTGAAGTAATACCAGCTGTTCAAACAGATTCGAATACCCTACAAAAAACGGTCGATACAATTGCCTCTTGGAAAAAAGTGGTTGCCATCGCCAAAGACACTCCCGGCTTTATTGTCAACCGAGTTGCACGTCCTTTTTACAGCGAAGCCATTCGTTTGTACGAAGAAGGAACTGCCGATTTTGCCACCATCGACTGGGCTATGAAAAGTATCGGCGGTTTCCGAATGGGTCCTTTCGAATTGATGGATTTTATTGGAAACGACGTCAATTATGCAGTTACCGAATCGGTGTTCAGCGCATTTTATTTCGATCCGCGTTTCAAACCTTCGTTTACTCAAAAACGCCTCACCGAAGCGGGTTTCCTTGGACGAAAATCGGGTCGTGGTTATTATGACTACAGTCAGGATGCCATTCAGCCACCAGCAAAAGAAGATGCTCAATTAGGTCAACTCATTTTCGACCGAATTTTAGTGATGCTAATCAACGAAGCTGCCGATGCTCTTTTTCTGAATATCGCTTCTGCAAAGGACATCGATTACGCCATGACAAAAGGTGTAAATTACCCGAAAGGAATATTGGCTTGGGCCGATGAAAAAGGAATTGACTGGTGTGTGAATCAACTCGATACACTATACAACGAATACCATGAGGATCGCTACCGTTGCAGTCCCATATTACGCCGCATGTTGCGCGAAGGAAAATCATTCTTTAACGCATGATGCAGCCCGATCAGATTGTAAAAACCATGTTCGATCAGGATGCATTTAGCCAATGGCTCAACATCCAAATCAATCATGTTGGCTTGGGAACTTGTTCCTTGTCCATGAAAATCCGTAAGGAAATGTTGAATGGATTTAGCATTGCTCATGGTGGAATTACGTATTCCATTGCTGATAGCTGTTTGGCTTTTGCTTCCAATTCCCACGGGCGGCAATCTTTAAGCATTGATACTTCCATCAACCATATAGAATCTCTTAGAGAGGGCGATGAAATTGTAGCAATTGCAACTGAAGAATCTCTAAAGAATAGATTCGGCTTTTACCGGGTCGAAATTCGTCGTAACGATTTACTCGTTGCGCTTTTCAAAGGAACCGTTTACAGAACCGAGAAAGAATGGAACGTTTCATAGAATTTATATCATTTATCAAAAGAAAATAACATACATGGAAGCATACATCATTGACGGAATTCGAACAGCCATTGGTAGTTATCAAGGGAGTTTAGCGGCCGTCAGAGCCGATGATCTTGGGGCTTTGGTCATCAAAACATTGGTCGAAAATAACCCGACTGTTCCTGCCGAAGCAATTGATGATGTTATTTTAGGATGTGCCAATCAAGCCGGCGAGGACAACCGAAATGTTGCGCGTATGTCGCTTTTATTGGCTGGTCTCCCCTATTCTGTTCCAGGCGAAACGGTGAATCGACTTTGCAGTTCTGGTCTTGCAGCCATCATCAATGCGAGTAGAGCAATTAAATCGGGCGATGGTCATCTGTTTATTGCCGGCGGTGTTGAAAACATGACGCGTGGTCCGATGGTCATTTCCAAACCTAGTTCTGCATACGGAACCGATTCAAAAATGTACGATTCAAGTTTTGGCTGGCGATTTATCAATCCCAAAATGCAATCAACGTATGGTGTAGATGCCATGGGTGAAACGGCTGAAAACTTGGTAGATATGTATAAAATATCGCGCGAAGACCAAGATGCTTTTGCCTTAAATAGTCAGCAGAAGGCCGCTCGTGCACAAGCTTCTGGCCGATTGGCAAAAGAGATTGTTCCAGTGTTAATTCCACAGCGAAAAGGAGATCCAATTGCTTTCGATAAAGACGAATTTGTAAAACCATCAACAAACATGGAGGGCCTTTCCAAACTTCGTCCCGCTTTTCGCAAAGAAGGAGGAACGGTGACGGCAGGAAATGCTTCCGGATTAAACGATGGTGCTGCAGCTACGCTAATTGCATCGGATGAAGCGGTTAAGAAGTATGGCTTAAAACCACTCGCACGAATCGTAAGTTCGGCCGTTGTGGGTGTAGAACCGCGCATTATGGGCATTGGTCCTGTTGAAGCCAGCAATCGTGCATTAGAAAAAGCTGGATTGCGCATGGAAGAAATGGATATTATTGAATTGAATGAGGCATTTGCATCACAAAGTTTGGCATGCATTCGTGCTTGGGGCTTGAACGACAATGATCCTCGAATCAATCCGAATGGTGGAAGTATCGCAATCGGTCACCCACTGGGTGTTACAGGTGCACGCATTGCCTATTCTGCCGCAATCGAATTGCAAATCACCGGAAAAAGATATGCCCTCATTACCATGTGCATTGGCGTGGGTCAAGGCTATGCAGCAATCATTGAACGAGTTTAATTTACAAGGAATTTTATAGTATGAGTAAGCTTCAAAATTACGTAAACGGTCATTGGGTTGATGGACAAGGCGAAGGATTGCCTTTGTTTGATTCCGTTACCGGAGAAATTATTTGTCACGCATCTGCCGAAGGCTTAAACTTTGGCGAAATCATGCATTACGGAAGGACAAAAGGTGGAGAGAAATTGCGTCGAATGACCTTTCAGGAACGT
>CALQJV010000202.1 GCA_943330985.1 Chitinophaga pinensis | reverse complement strand
TTATTAGCAAGTTGAAATTATAAGCTTATTTCTTAATTCCTCATGCAATTTCAGATTCTGAATATATTTGCTGGACTTCATTTTCTTAATTCGCGATTCGACAGCTCTAGCATGATTGTACTCAAGATTTTCAAAAGAAAGAAATAGTTCCCAGTCGTCTGCAATTTTAGTAAAACTATGCGGGAATACTCTGTTTTTATGCTGAACGAGTCGTTCATCAAGATTCAAACAACTACCAACATAAAATCGGTTAATTCTATTAGAATAAAGGATGTATACTGCAGCCATGGTATTTAAGTAAAAAATCAGCCTAAAAAAGCTGCTTTAATGTACCCAGAGCCGGGATCGTTCCGATAGCTATCGGAACGAAACATCTTGCGAAATTGGTATTTAAGACCAACTCCTAAGATTAAATCAAAACAACTTCGCCAATATGTAAAAATAAAAAAGCAGCCTAAAAAAGCTGCTTTTATGTACCCAGAGCCGGGGTCGAACCGGCACATCTTGCGATATTGGTGTTTGAGACCAACGCGTCTACCGATTCCGCCATCTGGGCATTTTTCGGTAATCCTAAATTGTTTTAGGGGATGCAAAAATAATGGAATTCCAATACAATTCGATGCTTGTGACATATTTTTATTTAATTAAATCCATATCGAATAAACACAATCCATAAATAATTGATATATAAGATTTAGAAATTCAAATTGCTACTAAAAAACACTTGCTTTGGGAAGATTAATTATCTAATTTCGCGGCATGTTTATGGAAGACTCATCGTTTATCAATAACATTCCTGTAAAGCTCTTTTCAGGAACAGCATCTCACTACCTTTCGGAAAAAATTGCGAAAGTTTATGGAACCGATTTAGGGAAAGTAAGCTTTACCCGGTTTAGTGACGGAGAATTCCAAACAGCATTTGAGGAGAGTATTCGAGGAAGTGATATGTTCATCATTCAAAGTACATTTCCACCAACCGAAAATCTCTTTGAATTGTTACTCATGATTGACGCAGCAAAACGTGCTTCTGCCCGTCAAATTATTGCGGTTATTCCATACATGGGTTTTGCTCGTCAGGATAGAAAAGACAAACCCCGTGTTGCAATTGGTGCCAAATTGGTCGCTAATCTTTTGCAAGCAGCAGGAGCAACGCGCATTATCACCATGGATTTACATGCAGATCAAATTCAAGGTTTCTTTGATGTTCCCGTTGATCATTTATATTCTTCTTCCATTTTCATTCCGTATATACAAAGTTTGAATTTGGAAAAATTAACAATGGCTGCACCCGATATGGGAGGAAGCAAACGTGCTAATGCTTATGCAAAGTATTTAGATGCAAGTATGGCAATTTGTTATAAAGAACGTAAAGTAGCCAACAAAGTAGATAAAATGACCTTGATTGGTGAAGTGGAAGGAAGAGATGTGGTATTAATTGATGATATCATTGATACAGCAGGCACTATAACCATGGCAGCGGATATGATTATGGATCGCGGGGCTAAAAGTGTTCGCGCATTTTGTACTCACCCCGTTTTATCTGGTAAGGCCATAGAACGTATCGAGAATTCGAGAATTACCGAGCTTGTTGTAACCGATACCATTCCTTTGAAACAAGAGTTTAGTAAAATAAAAGTTTTATCAGTAGCAGATATTTTCGCGGATGTTATTCACAAAGTGCATAATTTTGAAAGCATTAGTTCAAGTTTTATCTGCTAATTAATTTTGTAACCAATCAAATATATATACCAATGAAAGCAGTCTTTATGAGCGGTTCGTCTCGTTCGAACGTAGGGAAAAAAGATGCAAAAGCACTAAGAGTTGAAGGCCTAGTTCCTTGTGTTCTCTATGGTGGCGATTCGCAAATTCACTTTTCGGTGAATGCAACACAATTTAAACCACTTCTTTTCACACCCGATGTGCATACAGTGGATCTTGAAATAGACGGAAAATCATACAAAGCCGTACTTCAAGATATTCAATATCACAACATGAAGGACAACGTACTTCATGCCGATTTCCTTCAATTGCATGAAAGCAAACCGGTAATCATTCAGATTCCAGTGCGTACTTCAGGTAATTCAGCGGGTGTTCGTGCAGGGGGTAAATTGGTTACGAAGCTTCGTAAATTAAAAGTGAGAGCTTTATTGAATGATCTTCCTGATTTTATCACTATCGACATTACTCCTCTTGAAATTGGAATGGGCGTAAAAGTCCGTGAAGTTAGCGTACCAGGTTTAGTGCTTTTAGATGCTCAAAATGTAGATGTTGTTGCTGTAACGGCAACTCGTGCTTCTCGTCAAGCGGCCGATGACTCTAAAAAATAAGTAGAACAATACAAATATTGAAAAGCTGATCCGTTTGGGTCGGCTTTTTTTACGCGTTATATTGCACTATGAAATACCTCATTACCGGTCTCGGAAATCCAGGCGCCGAATACGAAAACACCCGCCACAATATCGGATTTAGTGTGCTTGATTTTCTTGCTCAAAAAGAAGGCTTGATTTTCGAGCAAGTCCGTCATGGATCTTTAGCACAATATAAATACAAAGGACGAACAATACTATTGCTCAAGCCCAATACATTTATGAATCTTAGTGGCAAAGCGGTTCAATATTGGCTTCAGCAAGAAAAAATCCCCTTCGAAAATCTTCTTGTTATTACTGACGATTTGGCCTTGCCATTTGGAACAATCCGTCTTCGCGGAAAAGGTTCGGATGGGGGACATAACGGATTGAAGAATATTCAGCTTATTACAAACCGAAGCGATTATGCACGTTTGCGTTTTGGAATTGGCAGCGAATTCAATAAAGGTAATCAAGTAAACTATGTGCTTGACCAATGGGATAAGGAAGAATCTCAAAAGCTACCCGAAAGAATCGAAAAATGCACCGATCTTATTCGTAGTTTCGCTACTATTGGATTATCACATACCATGACCGCATTCAATAATAAATAATTTAACCTTTTACTTTACAGTCTCAACCGTCTCCTTCGAACTTTCAACTTTCTCCTTTTCCCTTTAAACTTTCAACTCAAATCAGCATGAAAAAAAACGCATTGTATGCTTCAATCTTCACAATTCTAATTGTTCAAGGATTGAATGCTCAAGTAAGAACAAACAAGAAAGATTCTGAATACCAATTTACAGTTTCAAAAGAAATAGGAAATACAGAAGTTAAGAATCAAGGAAATACCGGAACATGTTGGAGTTTCTCTTCGCTTTCATTTTTAGAATCGGAAATCGAACGCATGGGGAAAGGGAAAGTGAATTTATCGGAAATGTTTATTGCGCGAAAAGCTTATGAAATGAAAGCCGATAAATATGTCCGCATGATGGGAAAAACTAATTTCAGTCAGGGTGGCGCATTTCACGACGCATTCAATGTAATTCGAGAATACGGATTAATGCCAGATGATTGGTATACGGGTTTTGCATATGGACAAGATGAACATCAGCACAGCGAAATGGAAGAGGTAATGAC
The DNA here is from genome assembly GCA_943330985.1 of Chitinophaga pinensis. The sequence goes on along the minus strand of CALQJV010000202.1, from coordinate 321 downwards.
CGGCATGCTAAATTCCATGTTGAAATTGAAAGAAGGGAAAATGAATCCAGGTTGGAAAAAAGCAATGAATGGGGTTTTAGATGCATACTTGGGAGCACTTCCTGCAGAATCAATAGCAGAAGGGAAAAAGATGTCACCTAAAGCCTATGCTGCTTCACTTGGAATAAACGCCGATGATTATGTCGAAATTAGTTCATTCACACATCATCCTTTTTACAAACCGTTTGTTTTGGAAGTTCCCGACAACTGGGCTTGGAATATGGTGTATAATGTGCAGCTTGATGAAATGGAGCAAATAGTTGATAATGCACTGAACAATGG
>CALQJV010000201.1 GCA_943330985.1 Chitinophaga pinensis | reverse complement strand
CCTAAGAAAGCTGCATCTAAGAAGTCTGCTTCAAAAGCATAAGTTAATCTAAAAAAATTCAGCCCCGGTAAACAACCGGGGCTTTTTCATGTTTAAAATTCTCGATATGGAAATTACAGCACGTCCTGGAATGTTAATCATTCATCCAACTTATGGAAAGGGAACCATTGTTAAAGTAGAAACGACGTTTTATACCATCCATTTCCCTAACCGAGGAAATATGGATATTTCGAAACGAACGGAAGACCTTGAACTACTTGAACCAGAATCAAATTCTTCGACGAACGATGAAGAATTTTCGATGTCTCACATGGAAAAAACCCTTCGGAGATTGTTAAATGAATTTAGTGATATTCAACACACTGCACCTTTAGCAGAAAAATGGCAGGGCGGAACCCTAATTTTCCAACCTGCCGATAAAAGTTTAAAACCGAAAGAAGTTCCAATCGAAACCTTTTTCCATAAAATTGTCATGGTACGCGATCGATTGCGAGTAATGGAACAACAAATAAATGCGAATAGTAAGTTAAGTGATGCCGACAAAGTTGATCTCCAACAATACATTACACGAATTTATGGAAGCATGACAACATTCAATGTCTTGTTTAAAGATTCATCTCACTTCTTTGTTGGCGAAAAGAAAAGCAACGAATAATTTCTTAATGCGATGGATGAATTTGATCCAAGTGAACTCCTAAATGAACAAAATATTGAGCGTGATTTGCTCGATGAGGTGCAACAAGTTCTGCAATTTTCAGAAAAGCGTGATTTGGAAATTCTCCAATTATTTGGACTTGGTTCTTCGGTAGCGTCTATAAAAAATGCACGCTTTGAAAGGAGTTTCGAAAATCACTATTTCAATTTAGATCAAATAAAAAGACTAAGCGTTTGTTTTCGTTTGCGCTTTTTACCAATTAAATACTATTCAGGCGAAATTCCATTTGAGTTATTATTTGCAATAAAGAAATTTGAACATGCTCATATTGATGAAGATATTAGCTACTTTATCTTAGCTCCAATAAAGTTCTTTCTTAATAGCGATAAATTTTCAACACCCTATATTTTCGCTTCAACTGGGGATGGCCATTATGAATTAATCTGTAAATGGGGCGATAAAATCCCGTTTTACATTCCGATCATTCGATATCCATACCGGAATTTTAAGTGTATGATAATTAGCTCAATTATTTTTGGGTGTTTCGTTGCGCTAATTTTCTCTATAGCTGGATATCTGAATTACGATTCCGTATTCAAGAGCATTTTAATGAAAGTTCCAATAATCGTATTGGCATCAGGGATGTTCTCCACTTTTGCTTTGTGCTTAGGATTAGTAACTCGTACCGATTTTAGCAATGAAAATTGGAATCTTCGAATTATAAGACAAGCCTAGTTTTACTTTCCTCTGAAAAATATCGTTATAGGAACACCTTTGAAATTGTATTTTTCTCTGATTTTGTTCTCTAAGAATCGCTTGTATGGCTCTTTAAAGTACTGAGGTAAGTTGCAGAAAAAAACAAATGCGGGGTAATGCATTTTTAATTGTGTGACATATTTCACTTTCAAAAATTTACCTTTTATAGCTGGAGGTGCCATATCTTCAATTAGTGGCAAAAGGAAATCGTTTAATTGCCGCGTTTGAATATGTCTACCACGGTTCTCAAAAACTTCAACTGCTGCTTCAACTGCTTTTAATAGACGCTGCTTCTGAGTCGTTGAAGTGAAAATAATAGGAACATCTTTAAATGGAGCAATGCGTTCCAATATCAACTCTTCAAACTTTTTAGTTGTATTGGTATCTTTTTCAACCAAATCCCATTTATTAACTAGAATAACAACACCACGATTATTTCTTAAGGCGAGCCACAAAATATTCACATCTTGAGATTCAATTCCATCTTGTGCATCAATCATTAAGATACATACATCACAATTCTCAATTGCACGAACTGTTCGCATTACAGAATAGAACTCTAAATCGTCATGCACCTTACCTTTCTTACGAAGTCCGGCTGTGTCAACTAAAAAGAAATCATGGCCAAACGCTTTGTAACGTGTATGAATTGCATCTCGCGTTGTTCCCGCAATTGGTGTGACAATATTTCGATCAATCCCTAAAAGAGCATTTACAAATGAAGACTTACCCACATTTGGTCGACCAACAACAGCAATTCTAGGAACATCTGGTTCAATGTTTTCTTCAGAATCGATTGTCATATCTTTAACAATTTCATCCATAAGATCACCTGTTCCAGAGCCATTTATCGATGAAATACAAAAAACCTCCCCTAAACCTAGGCCATAAAATTCTCCAGCAAGTGCAGCTCGTTCATGATTGTCGACCTTATTAGCAACAAGAATCGTTTTCGTTTTTGATCGTCTAACAATGTTTGCAACTTCTTTATCTAATTCAGTCACTCCCATGGTAATATCAACAAGAAATAGCAGAATATCTGCTTCATCCATAGCAATCTTTACCTGGTTTCGAATCTCTTCTTCAAAAACATCATCCGATCCATTAATATAGCCACCCGTATCAATCACTGTAAAATCATGACCTGTCCATGATGCTTTTCCATAATGTCTATCGCGAGTTACGCCAGCAACTTCATCTACAATAGCATCGCGTGTTTCAGTAATTCTATTAAAAAGCGTTGATTTGCCTACATTAGGACGACCAACAATCGCAACAATACTTCCCATGACTAATTGATATAACCGAAACGTTTAAGTTGACGATCATTATCGCGCCAATCTTTATTAACTTTAACTTGAACAGAAAGAAAAACTTTTTTTCCTAAAAAAGATTCCATAGCAATACGAGCTTCTGTAGAAACTTTCTTCAACATAGAACCTTGATGGCCTATAATTATGCCTTTCTGAGAATCCCTTGTTACATAGATAACTGCTTGTATTTTTGCAATATCGGTTTCATCTTTAAATTCTTCAATTACAACTTCAACAGAATAAGGAATTTCTTTTTGATAATTAAGAAGAATTTTTTCGCGTATAATCTCAGTAACGAAGAAACGTTCTGAACGATCAGTAAGTGCATCTTGCTCAAAATAGAGTGGTCCTTCAGGCAGATGAACAAGAATACATTTTAAAATATATTCTAAATTAAAATTCAACAATGCTGAAACTGGAATAATCTCAGCATTTGGAATTAGACTTTTCCATTGAGATACTTTGTTTTCTACAATTGGTTGCGAACTAGTATCAATCTTATTTAAGATTAAAAGGATAGGAATATCAGTGGATCTTATCTGTTCTGGAATATCATCAATACTAGGATTCTGTCCAATTTCAGCAATGTATAGAAATAAATCAGCATCTTTAAAACTACCTTCAATGAAATTATTCATTGATTCTTGTAGTTTATAAGCGGGATCTCGAATGATACCAGGAGTATCAGAAAATACAATTTGAAATTCAGGATTATTTAGAATACCTATGATACGATGACGAGTAGTCTGCGCTTTCGGTGTAATGATTGATAATCTTTCACCTATCAATGCATTCATTAGGGTTGATTTCCCCGCATTCGGCTTTCCAATAATATTTACAAATCCAGACTTGAATGACATACAGTTGATTTGTGCAAAGATAACAAATGAGGAAAAGAAAAATCTTTTTAAAAACAGATATCAATATATAAATGATAAAAGTAAAGGCAAAAAAAAAGCCTGGATAAACCAGGCTTTTGTAGTAGCGGGGACCGGACTCGAACCGATGACCTTTGGGTTATGAGCCCAACGAGCTACCAACTGCTCCACCCCGCAATATACCAATGAGTAAAATTACTCAATACTAT
>CALQJV010000200.1 GCA_943330985.1 Chitinophaga pinensis | reverse complement strand
TTGCAACAATGAATTTATTGCTTCACTATGTGAATTCAAGGAAATAATTCCTCAGCTGTTTAACGCAATTTTTATTCTTGAAAACATGAAGAATTCATTGAAAAAATTGGTGTTTAATGATAAAAACAAAGTAGATTCGATAGGTGTCATCGCCAAACGCATTCAGAATATTCATGGCATTTGGAATAATACGCATCACGATGATGTAGGTGTGGAAAAGATCTTGCGTTTGTTTTTAGCACTCTCGCAATTTTTATTTCCGGGTATTTACATCAAACATATTTATTGGAAGAAAGGAAATAACGCACAAGATGTTGCTATGGATATTTACATCATATCCAAAGTTGTGTTTCCCTTAAGCCTCATTTATTATTGCTGGATTTCCCAAACACTAGCCCAACTATTGGTCATTTACTTTTTAGTTGAAACACTCTTATACGTTCCAACACTCATTTTTGCATCCGATTTATTTGCACGTCCCAATTCGTATCGGCGTTCGATTTTAATGCTGTTTTTTAATTACCTCGAAATCTCGTTCACCTATGCATTTATTTATGCATGTGGAAATTATTTAAACCGCCCTTTCGTCAATTGGTACGATTCCATTTATTTCAGCATGACAACACTTTCAACCATTGGCTACGGTGACTTATATCCAACAACAGGAATAGGAAAATTACTTGTCTGCAGTCAGTCTTTAATATTCTTAACCTTCGTGGTTTTGTTTATTAATTTCTTTACCAACAATGTCGAAAATCATGGCTATTTCAATCACAAAAAGAATAGCGACTAAATCAAGACAGAACCTATTTCTTAATCACTTTGAAATTCAATGGCTTGTTTTCTTTCGAAAGTAATGTCACAAAGTAAACTCCAGCATTCCAGTTTTTAGAATCGATTGATGAATTTGAACTTGTTACATTTTGTTGAGTAATGAGTTGTCCCATGCAATTTGTAACGCGAACATCCCAAGCAGTTCCCACTGCTAAATCAGAAATGATTAATTGATCTTCAAATGGATTGGGGTAAACTTGCGTTGAAGGAATCTCAGAAGTTTCAGTAATAGCATTTGCATCATTGTTATAAATGCGAATGTAATCTACCTCCATGATAGCAGGGAAAACTGTTGTTACATCAGGATTTCCGGGCCAATTTCCTCCCACTGCAACATTGAGTAAAAAGAAAAAAGATTTTTGAAATATGGGGGCCGTGTTATTACCATCAACAAAAGGAAATTTATAATATGCGTGTCCGTCTAAAGTAAATGTAGCACTCGTTGCATCCCAAATTAGGCCATATACATGAAAGTCATTCTCATCGAAAGGCGCAGCACTACCTTTGTAAGCATGGCTAGAATTGTAATTCCAATGCATTGTTCCGTTGGTTACACTTTCGTTATTGATGTGTTCCATGATATCAATCTCGCCACATTGCGGCCAACTTGCCGTTTCGAAATTTGCACCCAACATCCAGAATGCTGGCCATAATCCTTGCCCAATTGGGACTTTGATGCGCGATTCAATCTTACCGTATTTAAATTCCATCAAATTATTTGTAATGATTCTTGAAGAAGTATAATTACTTCCATTTAAATTTTCTTGTCGAGCAGTAATCTTCAAACTTCCATTACTTACTTCAATGTTATTAGGGCTGTTGGTATAATATTGCAATTCGTTATTTCCCCAACCTCCATTTCCAGTTCCTATATCGTGAACCCACACTTGCTGATTTAAAGCACTACCATCAAACTCATCCGACCAAACCATCGACCAGTTATTTGAATCTTCGGTCAAGCAATCACCACACAATCCCCAACAAACAACATCCAAAACCATATCCGATTGAACAGTTAACTTTCGATTGCTAAAAGTTCCAGAAGTGATGACACACGTTCCAGCATCCGATACGTTTTCTTGTCCAGACCAACTGTCAAAAGAGAATTTGTACTCATACGAACCCGCATTCAAGGAAATGGTTGTTTCCCAAATACCGTCCGCATTGCTGTCTGTCATTGCATTGCAGTTACCACACCAGCCGTTAAACGATCCATTCACTTCTGGCCTTGTAAAACCAGCAAGTCCGTTCATATTTACACGAAACGTAACATTGAAAGCAGATAATTGACTGCATAAAAAAACACTGATTGCAAGAAGAAATGGCTTCATAATTTTAATTTGAATGGCGAAGATAGTTCAGTAATTGTCAATTTAACAATAACCAATTATTTTCTCTCATTAATAAACCCGCAAAAACGAATTGTGTTCAAATTATTTGAAGAATACCAAACATCTCCAGGTGTCCTCGGCAAGTTCCTCAGAAAATTTCAATCCTTTTGTTAAGCAAGTTTGCTTAATTGCCGAAACGTCGGGTTCAAGAAAGCCACTTAATAACAATGAAGCACCTTTTTTCATCGATTGGATATAGGAATCCATGTCTTGCATGAGAATATTACGGTTGATGTTGGCAAGAAAAATATCGAAAAGTTCATTTTCAACCAAACGCTCAGCTCCACCCAATGAAATCTGCATCTGCACGTTGTTGCGCTCGGCATTTTCGATGGCATTCTCCACAGCCCATTCTTCAATGTCGATTCCTTTTACATCTGCTGCTTGAAGCTTAGCTGCTAAGATTCCTAAAACGCCTGTTCCACATCCCATGTCCATCACTTTTTTACCAGCTACAGCCATATTCATCAAAGCTTTGCTCATCAATCGGGTGGTGGCATGGTGACCTGTTCCAAACGACATTTTGGGTTCAATTATTAACTCGATACTTCCATCCTCAAATGCAGGATGAAAAGGCGCTCGAATTACACAGTGGTCATTGATGCGAATTGGGTCGAATTGAGCTTCCCAGACCGCGTTCCAATTTTGGGGTTCAATACGGTTTTGCTTGAAATTGATTGGATGTTGAAACGTGGAAATTAACTCATCGAATGTTCCTAGATTGAATTCGGTTTCTTGAACATATCCCAAAAATCCTGTTTCGTCGTCCATAAAACTTTCAAAGCCAATGTCCGATAATCCAGAAATTAGGATGTCTTTCGTCTGACGATCTTTTCCCGTCAGGAATTGAAATTCAAAATAAACGGCGCTCATAATGCTTCGAATATAGCAATGAAATCGGCCGACTTTAATGCAGCTCCACCAATCAAGCCGCCATCAATATCGCTTTGTGCAAAGAGCGTTGAAGCATTTTGTGCATTGCAACTACCACCGTATAAAATGGACATGTTATTGGCAATTTCAATGGTGAAAATTTGGGCAATGAAAGCCCGAATAAATGCGTGTACTTCCTGAGCTTGTTCGGGCGAAGCAGTTACACCAGTTCCAATAGCCCAAACCGGTTCGTAGGCTATCACAATGTTGGATAAATCATCTGGACTTAGTTGGCTCAATGCAACTTCAATCTGAGTCTTTAAAACGTTCTCCAAATTTCCAGCATTTCGTTCATCCAAAGTTTCTCCACAGCAAAAAATGACCTGAAGACCTTTCGATAATGCGGCTTGAATTTTCTTTGAAATAATCTCATCGGTTTCGCCATACAAAGCACGGCGTTCGCTGTGACCAAGAATAACATGAGAAACACCTGCAGAAACTAGCATACTAGATGACACCTCGCCTGAAAAAGCACCTTGTTCTTTGTCGGAACAATTTTGCGCACCAACGCTGATATCAGAACCTTCAAGCGCATCTTTCACCGATATAATCCATGGAAACGGCGGACAAATAACCATCATTTTGGAGGAATCTGTGCTTTTGTGGTTTTTTAGTTCCGAAGCCAAAGCAAGAGATTCTTGCAAATTGGTGTTCATTTTCC
>CALQJV010000199.1 GCA_943330985.1 Chitinophaga pinensis | reverse complement strand
TCTCCGAGACGAATTTGATAACGATCGGATTGCACACTGGCTTGTTGAGCGTGCATTTGAGAAGCTAAGAAAAGAAGAGAGAAGCAAAAAGAAAAGATGTATTTCATCGTGTTCCTCGGCGTTTAAATAAGTTACTTAATGGCTGAATATAGGAGCGATCGGTGTGTAAAATGGCCTGATCGACACCGGCTTTACTCAGAGCTGTTTTCACAAAGTCCTCGTGTTTTTTATAGTGAATTTCGTAAGCTTTTCGAACCGAACGGTCGGAAGTATCGACCCAAATTGCTTCGCCGGTTTCAGCATCTTTAAATCGCACCAATCCCACATCAGGCATGGAAATTTCGCGAGGGTCGCTAAGTCTCAATGCAACTATATCATGCTTTTTATTGGCAATCTTCAATGTATCTTCATATCCTTTGCCATAAAAATCGGAAAGGACAAATGCGGTGCAGCGCTTGCGAATGACATTGGTTAAGAATCGCAAAGCCTGATCGATGTTGGTTTGACGATTTTCAGGTTTGAAGTCAATCAACTCACGAATGATTCGCAAAATATGTGACTTCCCTTTTTTAGGTGGTATATACTTTTCAATTTTATCGCTGAAGAAAATCACCCCAATCTTATCGTTGTTCTGCATGGCCGAAAATGCCAAAACCGCACAGACTTCGGTGAGCAAATCCATTTTGAATTGCGATTGTGTTCCAAATTCGTTCGATCCACTAACATCTACAACCAACATGATCGTGAGTTCGCGCTCTTCTTCATACACCTTCACGTACGGATGATTCAACCGCGCCGACACATTCCAATCGATCGTTCGAACATCATCGCCCGGCTGGTACTCGCGCACTTCAGAAAACGACATCCCTCTCCCTTTAAATGCACTGTGGTATTGCCCAGAAAACAACTGCGCAGAAAGTCCACGACTCTTTATTTCGAGCTTTCGTACTTTTTTTAGGAGTTCTTTTTGTTCCATTTAATTGATGTGCTGATATGTTGATGTGCTGATATGTTTGATGTGCTAATTTGCTAATGTGTCCCCATGATTTAGGAAGGTTTACAGATGAGCTGATGTGGTTGTTTTGACATGTTAGTTTGTTAAGAAATTAGATGATTAAATCAATTATTAATTTGATTTTGTTTTTTGATGTTTTGGGACGTGCTTAAAATTTTAGATAAAACCTTTTCTATTGAATTCAGCTTAATTTCGGCATGAGTATTATCTGGTAAGAATTCTGAATTTCGGCAAAGCTTTAACCAATAAGCAGTTTCTCTTGCCTCTTTGGAAGCAATTTTAATTTTATGTATAAAATCATTTCGACTTTCGGCATGCTGAGACTCCGCGACATTTGCTCCAATTGAAGTGCCTGAGCGGAACAATTGTCTTGATAAATCATATTCATTTTTCATTCTCAACATCCTGCTAAAAGATATAATGTCAATAGCAAATTCTTCAGTTAAATCTACAATCAAATTATTTTTTGAATTCATAATGTTAATAGGATTAAAGTAGTTTAAGGTTATAGAATAATAATTAAGGTTTATTTTAAAAGAAAAATATTAGTAACATGTTAAATATTATCAAATCAGCAAATTATTTATTTATCAGCACATCAGCATATATCAATCATCAGCACATTTAATATATCAGCACATCAGCACATTTTTAATCATCAGCACATTATTTTTGCACATCAAAAAATCAAGGCACCTCCACCACATTTAAAATCTCATTGATAATCATTTCGGTGGTGATGTTCTCTGCTTCTGCTTCGTAGGTTAGGCCGATACGGTGACGTAACACATCCATGCAAACAGCACGCACATCTTCTGGAATAACATAGCCGCGACGTTTGATGAATGCATACGCTTTGGCTGCCAATGCTAAGCTGATTGAGGCGCGTGGAGATGCTCCGAAACTAATCAAGGGTTGGTATTTTGCCAAGTTGTGATCTTTCGGGTAGCGCGTTGCGAAGACAATATCGATAATATATTTTTCAATTTTCTCATCCATATAAACCTCACGTACAATTTGTCGAGCACGTAAAATTTGGTCTGGGTGAACAACCTGATTTGGCTTTGGATATTCAGCTGCGAGGTTGTTACGGATGATTTTGGTTTCTTCTTCTTTGGTTGGATATCCAATCACAACCTTTAACATAAAACGATCGACTTGTGCTTCAGGAAGTGGATACGTTCCCTCCTGCTCTACCGGATTTTGTGTTGCCAAAACCAAGAACGGTTCGGGCAATTTATGCGTCGTATCGCCAATCGTAACTTGACGCTCTTGCATGGCTTCCAACAAGGCACTTTGCACTTTTGCTGGAGCACGGTTAATCTCATCGGCCAAAATAAAATTGGCGAAAATGGGACCTTTACGCACACTAAATTGTTCTTGCTTCTGATTGTAAATCATGGTTCCAACCAAATCGGCTGGGAGCAAATCGGGCGTAAATTGAATGCGACTGAAATGTGCATCAACGGTTTGGGCTAGACTTTTAATCGCTAAGGTTTTTGCTAATCCAGGAACCCCTTCCAATAGTATATGTCCATTCGCCAACAGCCCAATTAACAGACGGTCGATCATATAATGTTGTCCAATGATAACTTTATCGAGTTCCATTTTCAACAACTCAATAAATGCTGATTCGCGTTCAATTTTCTCGTTTATTTCGCGGATGTCTGCCATAATTCTATTCTATGTATTTTGAATCGCAAAGAAAGTAGATTGTATAACTTTCGTCAAGACTTATTTTTAAAAAAAATGTTAAAGCGAAAGTAGTAGAATTCTGATGAATTTTGATTGATATGTTTGAGATACAAATGAGCCGCTTAACTTTGCTGCGATGCGCTATTTTATTCGTTTACGTTATAAAGGAACAATTTATCATGGTTGGCAAATTCAAAACAATGCCCATACGGTTCAAGAAAACGTTGATCGGGCTCTGAGTTTGGCCCTTCGATGTACCATTGAAACACTCGGTTGCGGTCGAACAGATACCGGTGTTCATGCCGATGATTTTTACGCACATTTCGATATAGAACATCCCATTGAAGATATTCAATTGCTTTTGAATAAGCTCGAAGCCATGAGAATTCCAGGTATTCAGTTTCGTTCTATTCATTTGGTTGATGATCATTCGCATGCTCGTTTCGATGCCATACAACGCACCTACGAATACCGTATTGCCTTGGAACGAAATCCTTTTTTAGATGGTATGGTACATTACCTGAAAGCCGACAGTAAGCAAGGCAGACTCGATATTGTAGCAATGAATACTGCTGCGAAGGAATTGTATGGGAAACAAGACTTTTCGGCGTTTTCGAAAAGCAACACTCAAGTTTTTACCAATAATTGTGAGATTGTAAAAGCTGTTTGGGAAGAGAAAAATGGATTGCTCGTATTTACGATTAGTGCCGATCGATTTTTACGCAATATGGTCCGCGCCATCGTGGGAACTCTGCTCGAAATAGGACAAGGAAAGCGAACCATCGAAGAGATGAAATCAGTTATTGAATCCAAAAGCCGATCAGATGCGGGTATGAGCGTTCCTGCTTCAGGATTATTTTTAACCGAAATAAAGTATCCAAATTCCTTTCAATTGGACCCCAATTCAAGCAATTCGTAAGTTGGTTAGTTCTATATTTGCAGCGTATGAGCGTATCGGGAAAAGCCTTTGATTTCACCTTATTGAGACGTGTAATTGCCTATGTAAAACCCTACAAGGTATGGCTTTGGAGTTCGGTAAGCTTGACCATTTTCATGGCTTTTTTGTCGCCCGTTCGCCCATTGCTCATTCAGTATACTGTTGACCATTATATACTTTACGCGAATCCTTCGA
>CALQJV010000198.1 GCA_943330985.1 Chitinophaga pinensis | reverse complement strand
GCTTTCCGTCGATTCAAGTAATTTTCATCAATGGTATTTCAATGGAGAACTGTTATTTGGAGCAAATGAACCTTCAATTTACACTTCTGATCCAGGAATGTATCAAGTAGAAATTCGATCGGATGGGGGATGTGGAACTTTCTCTCCGGAAATTGAAATTCAGGTTTTTCAAAATCCCGATTCCCCAACGATTTTTTATAATCCAATCAATTACAAATTACTTTATAATGCTGGGCCTGGATTTAACTGGATCTGGTATTTAGATGGAATTGCTATTGAAAACAGCGGCAATTTAACATCGATTCAGCCCGAAGTTGAAGGGAATTACAGCGTAATTGTAGAGAATTTAGAAGGGTGTTCGGCAGTTTCGGCCAATTATCCATATGTTTTTGTTGGCATCGATGAAGCCTCTCGCGCATTAAATTTCTCACTCTATCCTCAACCTTGGAATAATGGCCCCCTTTTCTTGGAAGGTATTTTAGATCCTGCCCAATTTAGCTTGCTGGATGTTTCAGGAAGAATTGTTTTTTCTTCCCATCTAGAAGGAAATCAATTACAACAATTACAAATTCCAACGCTTTCTGCAGGTCTGTATTTTATAAAAATAGCTTCCCAAGAAAAAACGGCAACATGCTTTTTTGTTGTTAAATAGAGTCTAGGAATTTATAGCCTACACTACGAATCGAAAAGAAAAATTCTGGTTCGCGTGGATTTTTCTCAAAGTACTTTCTAAAAGCCAAAATGTAATTATCGATGGTTCGCGTGGATGGGAAAATATCATAGCCCCAAACTTTTTCAAGAATTTGTTTTCTTGAAACAACCTCGCCTTTTCGATCGATAAGTAATTTCAATAATTGGATTTCTTTTTTTGTCAATGTGATCGTTTCTCCACGAAATGTGCTTATGGTGTATTGAGCAAAGTCGATTTTATTTTCACCAAAATGATACGATTGAAGTTCAGTGCTTTTAGCTGAGCGATCGAGGCCTCTTTTGATTAAAGCCTGCACCCGAAGTAGTAATTCTTCCAGATTAAATGGTTTGGCTAGATAATCGTCCGCCCCAAGCTTCAATCCTAAAACACGATCGGAACTCGTATTTTTAGCTGTCAGAAAAATAATCGGGAGCTCTTGATTTTCAAGACGAATACTTTCGCAAACGGCAAATCCATCCAAAAGCGGAAGCATTACATCTAAAATTGCTAAATTGTAATGTGCTTGCTTTGTTTTTTCCAATGCTGCTTTCCCATCTACAACAGAGTCAACATGATACCCTTCGAGTTCAAGATTCAATTCAATGAGTTCTCTCAAACTTTCTTCGTCTTCTGCCAATAAAATGCGGTAAGCCATAGCACAAAGTAACAGGAATCTATACCAAATTACAATGTATCATTCATTTGAATCAAATCTAAATGATTAAATTCGCTCATTAATAATGTATAGACCCAATACAGTTCGTTTATGATTTCAAGACATTTTAATTTTAAAATAAAAACCCTGCTTATTTCTTGCTCAATCCTATTTTCAACGTTCATTCATGCTCAGCGTAATTGCGGTACGATGGAAGCTTATTCGAGTGCTCTTCAAATGAATCCTGAATTGGCATCGAATAGAGAGAGTATCGAAGGACAAATTCGTCATTGGATTGCAACTAAAAGTAACTCATCCCGATCGGTTATTTCGATTCCTGTTGTTGTGCATGTTATCTACAATACCCCAGAACAAAACATTTCGGATGCTCAAGTTCAATCTCAGATTGATGTTTTGAATGAAGATTATGCTCGTTTAAATGCAGATGCTTCTCAAACTCCAGCCATGTTCAATAACATTGTTGCCAATTGCGAAATCCAATTTTGTTTAGCTAAAACGGATCCATCAAATCAAGCAACATCGGGTATTACCCGCACACAAACAACAGCAAGTTCCTTTTCCATTGGAAACTCAATGAAATATGCAGCAACAGGTGGTGTTAATGCATGGCCATCTGGTAAATATTTAAATATCTGGGTATGTAATATGGCCAATCAAGTCATTGGATTTGCCACTTTGCCAGGCACAACTATTCCCGCTGAAGATGGTGTAGTTATTATGTACAAACATTTTGGAAGAACGGGCAATGTAGTGGCTCCATACCACAAAGGAAGAACTGCCACACACGAGGTGGGACATTGGTTGAACCTCATACATATTTGGGGCGATGATGAGAATAGTTCAAATACTTGCTTAGGCACTGATCAGGTTGAAGATACTCCCAATCAAGGAAGTTTTCATTTCGGCTGTCCTTCATCACCATCAATTTCTTGCTCAAACACGGGAGATATGTTTATGAATTTCATGGATTACACCGACGATGCTTGTATGAATGCATTCACTGTTGGTCAAAAGAATCGCATGTTAGCCACATTAAACAGCTTCCGAAATTCCATTCAAAGCTCATTGGCTTGTCAGCCGCCAATCATCGAACAAGTTTGCGACACGCTCAGCAGTATTGTTGGAGGCGATGGATTTAATTATTATTTATCGAATGAGATTGTTGCCGGCGACACGGGGTATTTTACAGGAACAAATTCCTATGGAAATATTGCTTATGCCGATTTTCATTCAGTTGCAGAACCTAGTACAATCGACAAAATTCAAATCGATTTTGCGTATGCATATTCTGAATCAGGTTCGAGTAATTTAACCATTGGTGTATGGGATAATGATGGAATAAATCCAGCCGGAAGTCCAGGCACTTTGCTTTCGGAAGCAAGTTTGCCTTTTTCTCAAATTAATCTGGATATTTTTAACACCATTAGTTCGGAGGTTGAACTCCCATCATCTTTATTACTCGATGGTGGCTTTTATGTAGGATTTAAAAATCCAGAAAATACTTCCGATACCATTGCTGTTTATTCGAACCAGATTGACATTGTCAATATTAACACAGCTTGGTTTCAAGACTCGTTACAAAATTGGGCTGAATTTAGCAGTCCAACAACATTCAACTCACCTATTTCTTTGGCAATTCGTCCTGTGATTTGCGGAACCGTTGGTATTCAAGAATATGTTCCAAGTCCATTGGAAATTTATCCAAATCCTGCACAAGATTTCGTTAACATTGTTTTTCCTACTTCTGAAAAAAGGCATGGATGGCAAATGTTTTCGATGGATGGCAAGAAGGTGCTTTCTGGGATAACATCAGATTCTCATCTAGGACTCAATTGTTCGGACTTGGCTCAAGGGATTTACATCTTCCAAGAGAATCAAAATGGGAGATTATTTGCACATCGAATTGCAATAATGCGATAAGCAATAACTTTTTGCTTTGTTGCTTGTTGTAAGTTTGTCAAATCAATATATGGAAATCAATCCTATCATAGAAGCTGTTGCAGATAAGGAACTGCGCAGAATTGCGAATAAAGTTTTTAAACAAGAACGAATACTTCCATCGGAAGGAATTTACCTATATGAACATGGAGAATTAGGTTTTTTAGGGGTTTTAGCCAATCATATCCGCGAGAAACGTCATGGAGATTTCACATTTTTCAATCGTAATTTTCATATTGAACCAACAAACATCTGTGTGTTCGATTGTAAATTCTGCTCCTATTCTCGTTTGTTAAAACGGAAAGAGGAAGGCTGGGAACTAACGGAAGAGGAGATTCTTGAAAAAGTGCGCAGTTATGATGGTCTTCCAATTACTGAAGTTCATATTGTTGGAGGGGTTCATCCCAAAATGGGTCTTCATTATTTCGCAAGTCTTATTCAAAAAATAAAGGCTATTCGACCTGAAATTCATGTGAAAGCTTTTACGGCAGTAGAGCTCGATTATATGTGCAGAAAAGCGAAAATGTCGTATGGTGAAGG
>CALQJV010000197.1 GCA_943330985.1 Chitinophaga pinensis | reverse complement strand
TTGGATTCGCTGCAAAAACGTCCTCTCGCATTTGTGAGTATTTCGGTTGAAGGATTTCCCAAAGCATCAACCATGAGCGATATTGACGGGCAGTTTTCACTCGATTTACCCAATGGTTTTCCTGCAACTATTCAATGTTCTTCGCTTGGTTTTAAAAAGGAAGTGCGTCAGTTCAATGAAGCCCCTAGTTCGAAATTGCTCTTCGAAATGCGTCCTTCTTCATTACAGCTTCGGGAATTTGAAGTGCGTGCAGGTGAAAATCCGGCACATCGAATTATACGTCTAACCTGGCAAAACAGAAAGATTCATGACCCAGAAAACTACAATTCATACAGCTGCAATACTTATAACAAACTCGTTTTAACAGGTCGAAAAGACACCACTTTTGCAGCAAAAAACGATGAGGATATTCGGAAAGCTTTTAAGGTTGATAGCTTCTTGCAACAGCAGCATATTTTCCTGATTGAATCGTCGAATGAACGCCTTTTTCGCAAAGGAAAAGTGAAAGAAAATGTCCTTGCATCGCGCGTTTCGGGCATGAAGGAAGCGTCTATTTTCATGCTTGCATTACAATTTCAGCCATTCGGTTTTTATGCGCCATTGATCGAACTCGATGGCAAGAAACTGCTCAATCCAATTAGTAAAAACAGCGAGGATGTGTATTCATTTGTTTTGGAAGACACATTATTTCATGGCACTGACAGCATTTATGTGATTCGATTCAAGCCCCGAAAAAACGCAACCATTGATGGCTTAAAAGGAGTCATTTACATTTCGGCTCCCGATTATGCCATTCAGAATATCATTGCGTCGCCCAACGAGGAAAGCAGCACGATGCAAATGACTGTTCAACAACAATACAAACGCGATGAACAAGGCTTTTGGTTTCCGGAACAGCTCAATACAGATATCGTATTTTTAAACATTCAGCTTACTGGACAAAAGACGTTTGGAGAGAGTCGGACGTACATTAAAAATGTAAAAATCAATCCAAGTTTATCGGCCAAACTATTTGATGAAGTTGAGTTGGATGTGAAAAAGGATGCTTCCCAAAAAGATAGTTTGTATTGGAAAGATGTGCGCATTGAGGAGCTTGGTGAACGAGAAATACGAACTTATAAATATCTTGATAGTCTCTCGAAAGCAGAGAACATCGAACGAAAACTAAAAAGTTTCGAGGCCTTGATTCGGGGGTATATTCCGATTCGTTGGTTCGATTTAGAGATTAACCGGATACTGCGTTTCAACAATTACGAGGGATTTAGACTAGGTGTTGGTGGAATTACAAACGATCAACTTTCGAGACATATAGGCATCGGTGGATATTTCGCTTATGGATTTAATGACCGAGCAAGTAAATTTGGGTTAGAAAGTCGTCTTTATCTGGATCCAAAACATGAATTGGAACTACGTACACTCTACTCGAACGATGTTTGGGAATCGGGAGCTACGGTTTTTGAGAATGATTCAAAACAGCAACGTAATGAGCAAATTAGGCAAGTGCTTGTTAGCAAAATGGATGCGGAAGAACGAACGGAAGCGCATCTAAGTTGGCGGATTTTTAAGTATTTACGAAGCAATGTGTTTGTGAGACAATCGCATGTTCAACCTAAATACACCTATGGGTTTTCCGACTTGCCTGAAAATAAGAGATTTTCTTGGATTGAATCGGGCATTACCTTAACCTATTGTTACAAAGAACGCTTTTATCGAAATGGAAAACTGAAGATTTCTTTAGGGTCAAATTATCCCATTTTTAGAGTTCAATACACACATGGAAATGATTTGAATTTGGAGGGTAAAACCAATTACGACAAATTATTGTTTCGAATCGATTATGGCTTTCAGTGGCGAAGAATCGGAAAAACATCTGTCCAATTTATGTCTGGTCTAGTAAATGGAATTGTTCCGTATGCACGTTTGTTTAATGGCAAAGGAAATTTAACCGAACATTCCGATTTGAGAGCCGTTTCGATGAATTGTTTTGAAACCATGAGGATGAACGAATTTGCAAGCGACCAGTTTATTTCAGGATTTTTTCATCATGATTTCGGGCCTTTTTTTAAGATTAAAAAATTCAGTCCACGCTTTGTAATTGTGCAAAACATGCTATTTGGAAAAATGTCAGGGAGCAATGTCTTGAATCAAAGAGAAATTACATTCAAACAAGCCAACAAAGGGTATTTCGAAAGTGGAATCCAGATAAATAATTTATTGATTTTGAATACCGGCGGATACGGAATTGGTGGATATTATCGTTTGGGGAATTATGCATCGGACGAATGGAAAAAAAATCTTGCAGTAAAACTTTCGATAACGCTGAATTTTTAATTGTTGGACGGATATTCTTGATGCAAGATTTATTTGTTAAGATTCAAACTCAATGTATCATTTTATAAACGTTTTGAATAAATAAATACTGCGACATCAATGATGAAATTGACGTTTCTATTTACACTCTTTAGCTTTTGTAACATCGTGATAAATGCTCAAACTCTTCAAGCAGAGCCCCGCTCCCTTGATTTTGGAAGCGTTGAAGAAGCCAATTCCTTGCATTCGTATTTGGTCATCCGAAACACAGGTAATAAAGCATTATTTCTCCTCAGAGCGGATGCTTCTCCCGAATTTTCCATTTCTGTTGGGAGGAAAATTATTCCATCGGGCGACACCTTGCATTTAAATTTCAGCATTCGGCCGAGTCGTGCTGGCAAATTTAAAGAGACGATTAAGCTTTATTACAATGGAAGTCCCGAGCCCTATTCCATTGATGTGAAAGGTGAATTGAAAAAACTTTTAGCTAAAGATTTATCGGCATGCGTAAACTTTGATCCCAAATCCGGTTCATTCTCCAATGGAAATGTATCCATTCCTTTAATGAGCAAACACAGTGTGCGCTTTATGGATGCCACTACCGGCAAGTTGATTAAAGAAGGCAGTATTTTATATATATCGCAAACGAGCAGAGCGAAATCGGAACGATCGACCTTCGATGGCATGTTAGAAAGTATGATTCCTATTGGGCCTTATGCATTTGTGATAACCGCTCCCGGATATGAAACACTTACGATGGAGAAATACATTTCGGTAAGTGGAGCAAAAGAAACATTTATGCTATCGCCATTACCTATAACAGAAATCAAAACTGATTCCCTTCAAAAAGAACCACTTGCCGAAATACCCAAGGAGCTTTTTAATTCAACACTGTTGGATGAACGGATTTACAAGCCTAACAATATTGTATTTCTGATCGACATTTCCGGTTCCATGAAAGAACCCGAAAAACTTCCTTTGCTTAAACAATCGTTGGTAAAATTGATGGAGCCTATTCGACCAATCGATAAGATATCCATTGTTACTTATGGAACGGATGTGCGCATTGCAGTGCCAACGGTTTCGGGTAATGAAAAGAAACGCGTACTCGAATTAATCGATACATTAAAAGCAAGCGGTCTTACTGCTGGAAGTAAGGGAATCCAAACGGCCTATACCATTGCCATAGAGCAATTCATTTCAGGTGGAAACAATCAGGTGATTCTTGCCACCGATGGGGCATTTCGGGTGATTATGAAAGACCGAAAAATGATAGGACTTTCTTCTAAGAATCCAAATCAAACAACCATTTTATCGGTCATAGGTTTTTCATGCAAAGCCGATGCTTTGGTAATGTTAGGGGAATTAGCAAAGCAAGGAGCCGGAAGTCTTATTCAAGTGAATAATTCCAATCAGGCCGAAAATGCCTTGTTAGATGAAATAAAGAATCGATCGAAGCGATAATTACTTTACGCGCTCCATGTATTCACCCGTGCGAGTATCCACTTTAATTTTTTCACCAATGTTGATGAATAAAGGGATGTTGATTGTTGCACCTGTT
>CALQJV010000196.1 GCA_943330985.1 Chitinophaga pinensis | reverse complement strand
GCCTGCATATCACCGTTTGGATGTTAACTTAAAACAATCGGTTGAACTTGGCGAAAACACAACTCTCGAACTTACTGCCGGTGTCACAAATTCATACAATCGCGATAATATCTTTTACTTCGATCGTGTAAAATTTGAACGAATCAATCAGTTACCAATTTTACCCAGTATTGGTGTGAACTTAAGATTCTAAGTTAATCTATCGGAAACAAAAAAGGATGCACATGTTAAATGTGCATCCTTTTTTGTTTAGTGCTATTTGATTCTAATGAATCTTAAAATTGAATTGAGTTCAGCATTTGATACCGATTTAAAGAAACGATAAAACTATTACTCTAATTCCATTTATGCCTGAGCAGCATTGAATTGCCCAAGTGAGCGGAGATGATTAATGTGAGAGGCAATTGCATCGCGCATCTTACGGTGTTCAATATAAATAACGCCAAATTCTTCGCAGGTACTTTTAATTATCTTGCTAATTGCCGGATAATGTACGTGAGAGATTTTCGGAAAAAGATGATGTTCGATTTGGAAATTCAATCCTCCAACTAACCAAGAAATTACTTTATTACGTGTTGCAAAATTGGCAGTCGTTTTAAGTTGATGAATTGCCCATTCTTCTTCAATTTTATTGGCAATCGGAACAGGAAAATGAGCTTCTTCAACAGTATGTGCCAATTGAAACACAATGCTCAGAACAACTCCAGCAAACATTCCATAAACTATGAAACCAATAATCCAAGGTGTAAATCCAATGAAGTATATAGGAACTATAACAAACATGCAAAAATGGATGACTTTAAAAGCCCAAAAGCTAATATGGTCGGAAGTAGTCATCTTCTTTAATGGCATTGAACCAACCATGCGTGTAAAGTACTTTTTGTAATCGGTAAAGAAAATCCAGTATATATAAAGAAGTGAATAGGCAAACCAGAAATAGATATGCTGGTACTTATGCATTTTGAGGAATTTCTGCGAATCGCATAAACGAAGAAATGGACGTGCGTCTATATCGTCATCAATACCGTCGATGTTGGTGTATGCGTGATGAATGACGTTGTGCTTGGTGTTCCACATAAACACATTGGCACCCAAAAAATTCAAGGACAATCCAGCTAATTTATTTATCCAAGGGTATTTGCTGAAACTTCCGTGTGCTCCATCATGCATGATGTTAAATCCGATGGATGCGGTTAATCCTCCTAAAATGATGCTTTCGACCAATGCAAAATACCAAACAGGTGTATAAAAAACCAAATGTGCATAGACCGCTAAAAAACTCACTACGAGAATTATTGCTTTTAGAAAAAGCTTGTAATTCCCGGTACTTGCGGTTCCAACTTCCTTAAAATATTCAGTGATTCTGGTCTTTAATTCCGAATGAAATGTGGTGGAATTGGTAATAAACTTTGGTGCTGCCATATTATGTGTTCGTTCGAATATGAACTATTTATTGAATTGTGTTCTTGAGTGATTTTTTAAAAATCAAACAAATGTAAAGCATAAAGTAATCTGTGTTTGAATATGCAGTGTCGAATTTCGAACATGGAATGTTAACAGCTGAATATCAAATGCCAAACAATCACAAAAGCCACAAGCAGTAAATTTATTTTGCACTGCTTGTGGCTTTTATTTATGCTGTTCTTGGACGTCTATGTCCTCTCCAACGATTTCGCGTTCTTACTTCTGCACCCACGCCAGCTGATCCGGCCATTTGCGATGCTGATTTTTCTCTATCAGCTTTTGGAGGTCGCTGAGCTTGTGGCTTTTTCTTCGCTTTGGCTGCAGTATTTCGTGGACCTTGCATAGGCACAAACGAACCTGAACTTAAAGGCCAAGGATGTTTTTCAACAACTGGAATAACCTTATCAATCAGCTTCTGAATATCACGCATGTATTCTTTCTCTTCTTCGTCGCAAAACGAAAACGCAATTCCACTTGCTCCTGCCCTACCCGTTCTTCCAATTCGGTGAACATAGGTTTCTGGGATATTGGGGATTTCGTAATTGATTACATGCGAAAGGTTGTCCACATCAATTCCTCGAGCAGCAATATCAGTTGCAACAAGCACACGCGTTACGCCCGATTTGAAATTACTCAATGCTCGCTGACGTGCATTTTGAGCCTTATTTCCGTGAATGGCTTCAGCAGAAACACCAGCTTTATGCAAATCTTTTACAACCTTATCGGCTCCGTGCTTGGTTCGTGTAAAAACCAATGCCGATTTAATGCTCTTGTCTTTTAGTAAATGAATGAGCAAGTTTTTTTTATCGTTTTTCTCCGTAAAATAAACCTGCTGCTCAATGGTTTCGGCGGTTGAAGAAACCGGAGTTACTTCCACTTTTACCGGATTCGACAAAATGGTGTCGGCAAGTTTTTGAATTTCAGGTGGCATGGTAGCCGAGAAAAACAAAGTTTGACGTTTAGCAGGAATCTTTTGGAGGATCTTTTTTACATCGTGAATGAATCCCATATCGAGCATACGATCGGCTTCATCCAATACAAAAATCTCGAGTTGGTGAAGGTGAACAAATCCTTGATTCATTAAGTCGAGCAAACGACCCGGTGTAGCAATCAAGATATCGATTCCACGTTTTAGTGCATCGGTTTGAGAACGTTGCGTAACACCACCAAAAATAACGGTATGTTTCAAATTGGTGTGCTTGCCATACGCTGCCATACTTTCGCCAATTTGAATGGCTAACTCACGTGTTGGAGTTAGAATAAGGCATCGGATGGGTTTGTGCGCAGAAGATTTTGGTGGTTTGTTGTAAAGCGTTTGTAGAATGGGAATCGCAAAAGCGGCTGTTTTTCCAGTTCCAGTTTGTGCACAACCAAGTAAGTCGCGGCCCAGAAGTACATCGGGGATAGCTTGTTCTTGAATGGGAGTGGGTTGAACATAACCTTCGTCTTTCAAAGCACGAAGAATAGGTTCGATCAGTTGTAATTGATCAAAATTCATAATGGGTTTTCAGGCGTCAAAAGCCTTCAAGCACTGAAACAGCGAAGGAATGGGGGACCTGTTAAATTTTTCCGATTAACGGAACAGGGTTGAAATTCTCCCTGAAATTGCCGTTCGGCCTGCAGGGGTCAGTGGTGAATCGGCAACAAAGATAGGCGAAACATCGAGCTCTCCGACAAAGGGGCTATTATTACTTCTTAAAGAAGAAAATGAATTGTTGAAAATATCAAGCAAACTGGCAAATGAATCCACCCATTAATGTGAGCGACACAACCCAGAAACCCGCATGAATAAATAGGTATTTAAATCCTCTTTGCTCAAATAAACTACTCATTCCAATAACTGGCGTAGCAAAAAATAATCCGGCCATAAAACCATGCAAAGCTCCGTGTTTAAAGGTTCTGAAATTATTGCCATAGTTATCCATGAAATCTTTCAAATACAAGCTAATGACAGAATTAGGATCGTTTATTCCGGGCTCATTGGCTAAAATGGAGGCAACAGAATATTGATGAATAACCATGTATTGAAGAACCATTGATGCGAAAATGCAAAATATGAATGTGGTTCCAAATGTTACGAGCATGTTGCCTGCGCGAAGTTTTTCTTCGGTAACTTCAGCCGCTTTCATCCAAGCTTTTCCAAATAATGTATTGCTGTACCAAAGCATCCCAATGAGCATAGGAATGACTGCTGCTATGATGATAATTGGAAAGTTCATTTTTGATTTATATTTTTTTTCAAAAATATTTTAAATCCAATCTATAAATTGAGGAAGTAAAGAATGTAATTAAAAATCATTTGTGAATTACTAAATCAATGTTGAACACTG
Source organism: Chitinophaga pinensis (assembly GCA_943330985.1). The sequence goes on along the minus strand of CALQJV010000196.1, from coordinate 80 downwards.
ATTGTATGATTTGAAAATCCTTTAGGAGTGATAACTCTTAGAAGATAAATCCCAGAATGAATTTGCTGAACATTTATTGT
>CALQJV010000195.1 GCA_943330985.1 Chitinophaga pinensis | reverse complement strand
GTCTTTTCCCAATGGCTTGTTTAAAAATGAATACACGCCACGAACTGCCATTGCACGTTTTTGGTCAACAGGATTTAATGAACTTGTTAAGAAAATAATCTTGATTTTATCGTAAATTTTCGGACAGGACTTCCCAAATTCTTCAGCAAATTGGAAGCCATCCATAATTGGCATGTTGATATCCAGAAAAATAATTTCAGGTATTAAATCTTCTGGTAAATGGGCTCTTTCGAAATTAGCAAGAAACTCCAGAGCGCTTTTGCTGCTTGTGTGCACATAGATGCGATCTGCAAAATTGCAGCCTTCAATCATCTTCTGATTGATAAAATTATCAATCTCACTGTCATCCACTAACATAACAGTTGGGTACTTGGCTTTGGGCTTTTTTAAAGTCATTGCTTTTGTGCTCTTTACAGCATTTATTTGGCGTTAAAAATAAGTGATTTTCGTTCACTTTCACCCAAAATAGGTATATTAATTCAATATTTAACAAACAACATAGCGTTTTCCTAGATATGTAGCTTTTTTTTAGAAAAAGACTCTTACTTGAACGCCTCCAATATGAACAATTTTAACATCTGCTGATTTTCTGCCATCGTAATTGAAATTGATTTGCATATTGTTCGAAAGGGTTCGTTGATAGGTTAAACCCCAAGTATAATTGTTTCCATTCTTCAGGCCTTCTTGCATTTCAAATGCAACGGGTGTGTTTTGAGTTCCATCAAATCGAATCAGGATAAATTTACCGTAAGCCTGAAAACTCCCTTTGTTTGCTACATTGTATTTTAAATCAATTCCTGCTGTTTCAGAAATTGCCTTTTCTCCTCCGAGCGTAACGTCATTATTTTTTTCGCTGCGTTTATACAAAAACGAAATTCTAAATGCCGCATTGGGTTGATAGGAGATTTTAGGTTCTATTTCGACATACCGAATACGGTAATTTCGGGTTGAATAATATGCGGTATTGCTTTCTTTTTTCCCAATGCGTGTTTCTCCGTTGAATATAAACCGCGTTCCCGGGCTCCATCGAATGTGATGATTGCTGAATTTATTTTCACGTGCCTCCAGTCCATTGTTCAATAATGCTTTCGTTCCAATCTTCTGCCAATTCAAATCAAACCCAAACTTGGGATCGCTTTTGTTGAAAAAGATAGTGTTACGTAAAGTCTGATTCAATGTAATAAGCGTGCTATCATTTATTCCAGCATGAAAGGGATTATACGCTTCTGCAATTTTGGTATTGGTGGTTCTTCCATCAAACCGCAAAGCCGACTGCGTTGAAATACGTGCTACAAACTTCTTTATTCCCTTGCCTTGAGACCAACTTTTGGGAGCTTTTACATTCAATGCCTCATTGATTGAATTAGAGTAAACTCGGATAAACTCGGTTGTGGGTGTGAAAACACGAATATACCTTGCCTGGTCTGGGAATGCGGAAATTTCAAACTCATTCAATTCCTTAATTCCATTGCTATTGTAATCGGTCCATGCATAAACTCCTTGCCCAGGTTGAACTTCCAAATAAGTGAACTCCTTTCTGCTTTCTAAACCACTCCCAGCTTCATAAAAAGTAGAAGATTGTATGCTCGACTTCAAGGCCTTTACCGATAATTCAATGCGGTTTACCAAAGTGCGTTCTGGCTTCAGATTACTAAGCAATGTGTCGCGAATTTCTAAGCGTCTGAAACTGGTGCTCGTCCGAAATTGGATATTATCGTTTGTCGATAAATCCATGGTGAATCCATAGCTCTCGGCCCAAGCATATTCTTTCAGCGATTTATTTAATACCCCTTCATCTGTTCTTACGCGATAAAATAGACTGAACTTTCGCTTCGAAGTATCCACATTTTGAATAAATGCTTGTCGGTCGAAAAATGCATACGCGGTATTTCGAAGTGTATCTTGCTTGGAGTCACTCAGTATATTGTGCTCAAATTCATCTTTGTAGCCCAGTTGAATCCAGCGAATATCTTTCGAAATTAAAGTGCGATGCCGGTAAAACAATGCGTTGTTCTCATTTCCCTTCGAATCGGTTAAACTTCCATTGTAATTAAATCCGAAGCCTTTGTATTTAAGATCTGAGGTAAATGCATGCTGCGATGCTTGGAGTTGTTCTCCTTTCAAAAATGCGGTAAATAAATAATTCGCAGAGCCGATGTCACTCCGACTTATGTTGATGTTGCCTCTCGGTAAATATTCGGATGCCGGCTGATTTACAACTTTGGGAATGTTCCAATCGCGATCAAATTCAACATTTCGGAAACGTTCCAATGGATTGAAGTATTTGTCGATTTGCTCATAACTCAGACTACTTACCAATTCCCAAGGCAAACTATCTTTACCAAGGGTTTTAGTGTTTTCTAATGCAACTCGAAATGCATATCCTTCATTATCGTTATTTCCACTATTCGAAAATGTATTGACATCGTAATTGGAATAGGCAATTTCTGAAGTCAACTTCAATGACTTACTAAATCGATAGTCTGTTCCAAACGTGATAAGCTGTTTTTTAATGGGAGGAATAAGTTGAGTTTTGGCAACATAATTTCCTTGAGGTACACCATCAATGGGAACCACCCATTTGTAAACGCGACCATTCGCCACACTATTCACCTGAACATAATCTCCTTTATTTGAACCGACATTTGTAAAGCTAGCTTTGTAAATAGCTGTTTGCGGATTGGTTGAAAATTCAAGAATGTCTTGATATATCGAGCCATTTACGAGAGTGTCTTTTTTTGAATAAAGGATTAAATCGGTTGAGAACCCAACGCTATCAACCGAACTTATCAATGCATCTTGAAAATTATCTCCAGCCTCAGCCAATACCATTTTCTGATCGCTTGTTAATTGCTGCTGAAGCGGTTGGTTTCGGCTGTCTTGCTCGGTGTAAATATTGATGCGTGTACTTAGTTTCCCTTGTTCAATTTCGTTGTTGAAATAAAGTAATGATCGCGCATAATTCCGATCCGAATATTCAAACTCCACAAATATTCGAAGGTCTTTGGTGATTATTCTTCGCGATGTAAAAGTGAGCTCGGCTGAGTTATAGTCGATAATGTAATCGTATTCTTGACCTCGTTTTAACTGCTTTCCATCGACATACACTTTTTCGGAACCCGATAGAATGATAATAAACTGCTCGTTGTTTGTTCCGCGTAAACGGTAAGGCCCTTGATTCCCTTCAACTCCTTGAATCTGATTTCGGCTAAAACGCCCTCGAGCAACTGCTGCACTGGCGCCTATTTTTACATTCGCAGGAAGGTGTTTTTTTTCATCCAGCAAGTCAGTCTTGAAACGTGTTTCAAAGCTTCCTCCTTGTAATCGCTTGTTGAAATTCATGAAATAACTTTCCGGTCGGGTTATCTGAAAATCACCTACTATCAATTTCGATTTCTCATTCGATAATTGAATATACACCCGATCGAAATCTTGAAGTTGCTGTGTATTTCCGTCAGGTTGAATGGGAATATTATCGTCGGTTATAGCAGCACTTATATCGATGTCGGAGCTCAGTTTTCCAGAAAGTTGCAAGTTCAGGGTTGAGTTGACTGAGAGATCTTGATTATTTCCAACCGAAATGCCTCGTGAAATAGATCCTGATTTATTCAGCCCTTCAAATTTTAGCAGGTTTTCATTGCTCTTGCTGGGAGTGTAAACAAAAGGATTGTAAATTCCTCGCTCTTGTGCAGTTGCTCTTCTCCGTTCTTTGTTTCGAACCGGTTCGGTGAAATTAAAAGGGAAAACTCGAAATTGAATTTTAACAGAGTCCTGTTGTTGGTTTATCGCTCCTTTCTTTCGGATTAAAATTCCCTCATCTTCAAGCAGAATATAATTAGTCGTGTCGCTTGTTGCTTGTAAAAACTGAAAACTTCCTTTTACAAT
>CALQJV010000194.1 GCA_943330985.1 Chitinophaga pinensis | reverse complement strand
TTTTTCCTGGACCTGCATCTAAAACAGCAGAATCGCCGAGACATAATTCGGAATTAATACCAAGCTCGAGGTAGGAGAAATTGGTGAAATATCCATAGTTGCAACTTGCACCTTGTTGATAGGTAATTCCCATATGAAATAGTTCATCGCCCGTATTTCGAATCAATGAACCAACACCAACAGGAATCTCGGCAGTTGTAAAGCCTTTTCTCATAAATACCCAATTCCCATTCGTACCTGGTACTGGTTGAAAATCCGCTGGGGTTATCAACGTTGCGTTGTTGTTTAATAAGAATGATCCTTCCGAACCCGCTTTTATAGTTAAGTTCAATTTAAAATTCGCACTACCTGTTCTAGTAAAACCAACTTGAGTTGAACCTGTACATTCGAGCGATGGAATAATTGCACCAGCTATTTGATCACCAACTCCTGAAATATGCAACACATAAATTGGTTTACTACCTTCAATAAATCCAGCAGCTTGAGCAAATGAATAAATGTATTGTTCACCAGTATTCAAGATAGTATCTGGAATGGTATTGCCGTCGATGAAAATCTCGGTGCTGTCCTCGGTTGCTAATACATACACTTTATCGCCAGGCGTACCTAAATCGCCTCTAACTACAATGTGTTTAAATCCACATTGCTCAACAGCAATTAATTGATCGGCTGCTAAATCGGCACCTCCGTCTGTTGCTAAATTTAAGTCAATCATATCGTCTTTAATCAAAACTGCGATAGGACGATCTGATTCTATTTTTGTTCCAGCGGGTTTTGCGGGTCCCGTTTGATCAATGGCATCACAATAATACGATTGCCCACGATTCAAATAAATTGAAAATGGGACTCCTGCTAAGTGATTAAGAATATCAATTTTCGGAGTAATGGTAACATTTGTTGAATCATCAGTTGCAACAATTACAAACCCACTTCGAGGAGCCGGAATGTATGGACTCCCCCCTAAACTTTGATCATTTTCCCACAACGTTTGAAATGGTGTGTAAAATAATGTCCCGTTTGCATTCTTTCCTTTTAACGCAATTAAATCTCGATTTGCAGCAGCACCTAATTCATAATATGCTGTAATCGGCGCAGTTGATCGGATAAGAATTCCCGTATTCATAACGGAATCGACCTGAGATGTTTCAATTTGATTAATCCAATTTGTTAGATTAACGTTTTGAGTAGAACCAGCAGCTAAATTAATTACAATTGGAGCAAAAGAAAGGTTTGCGGGTTGCCAAATAGTAATTTGAGCAGGGTCAACTAATGTAGATAATACAACTTGGATAGGCCTATCGCGATAGGCATTCCCATTAATTTCACCTTGAGTTCCTTGAGTTAAATCGGGTGCAGCAAACCAAAATTCCTGATCAATCTGGGCAGTCGATTTAAAACTTAAAAAAGAAATAAGTGTGACAATAATTAGAGAATAACGCATTGGGAATTAGTTTAGATTAAGTTCGTTTTTAGAGCAATTTTGAACATTCAATTTTTAAAAAAATTAACTCGGCACTTTACTATGTTTAATTAATAAAGGTTTCAAATTCATTTTTAAAGCGCGAATTTCGACTTCTTTTCCCATTATATGTATATTAAAAATTTATTAAAATCTTACTCAATGTATATTTACACATTTTTATAGTGTAAATAACACTTTTAGAGTTTCGGTTTATTTTCTATCCAAATTTCTCCAAGAATTTAACAAAATAAGAATGTCTTGTTTTGCCCTATAGTCTTTTGCGTAAAGCAAATTGGCCTGCTGTATTATTGATTCGTCAAAGCGAATTTTTTCGAATGGGTCGAGAGGATTTAGTATGCCTGGTTTTACAAATGGTAATAAGTTATTTTTACTAGGCACATATCCAACCCAAGTCTTTTTTCCCCATAGAACTGCTACCCAATTTTTAAATAGTTGCTTTCTATCAGATATTCCAATCATTAATATTGGCAATGCAATGATTATGAGCATAGATACAAGAAAATCGAGCATGCGTTTTTTTCGATGATTCGATGGTTTGTCAACAGCATTTAATCCAATAGTATATAATTCGCCACTTGCTAAAATTGAATTACTGCCGATAATAAATAAACTCTCTGGCGGTGCAATTTTATACTCAAGTTCGGGACGATTGATAAAAGTCATCTGATTCATTATTTGTGTCGAACTCATATCGCTCCCACAAAAAATGAGTTCGTTTATATGAAACACTTCAACCATCTCCTTCAGTCGAATATTATTCCCTGTCTTATCTTGTGCTTCAATTTCATCTAATTGCGGCGAGACAATTCCAATATAGGATGCTTTTACTCTTGAATGATTTAAAAGAGCTGCAATTCGAGCGGCCTCATCTTGGCTTCCAACTATAATTATTCTCTTCGATTCAGCATCCTCTGGAAATAAACTTTTAAATCGGAAGAGATTATACACCAATCGAATTCCTGAAGTTGAAATTGCTGCCCAACCCGCCCCAACCAAAGTTAGAAAGCGCGAATAACGATGATGCTCATCGAGTAAGCCATAAACGATTAAAATAATGAATGTTCCAATGGCAATTCCTTGAAGCGTTTTAATAGTTTTTAGCGGCCTATCATATCCTCCGCTAATCCATGTAAATGCTGTCCAACATACAATATACAATGGAACCGCTACCCATAAAAACTCGTGCGGGTAAAAAACTCCACTATGAGTTGCCCAATAGCCTTTAAGGAAAAATACACCAACAAAAATGGCAATAGCATCAGCAATGGGTAGCCATATTTTAGAAATAATTCGTATTAGAATGGATAACGCAGCACGAAAATAAACGGCACATTGAATCAACAAGGTAAATAATTGCGCATTTTTTTGAGAGAAGTGCTTTTTGGCGAAAATGATCATCGCTTGATAAAAAACAAAAACATAATTGATACTACTCTTTTTGGTACTCTCGCCGCGATAATGGATAACCCGAGTTTGGGGATGATAAAAGATTTTAAATCCTGCTAAATGTATACGGTAACTTAAATCGATATCTTCTCCATACATAAAGAATGTTTCGTCCAGTAATCCCGCTTTATCTAAGGCAGTTTTACGCATGAACATAAAAGCACCAGATAAAATCTCAATCTCATTCGTTTCTTCTTTATCTAGATATCCTAAATGATATTTTCCAAATGTGCGCGATTTCGGAAATAATTTGGAAAGGCCAAAAATCTTATAAAATGCAACCGATGGAGTAGGTAAGCCACGTTTCGATTCAGGTAAATAGTTCCCTTTACCATCAATCAATTTAACTCCTAATGCACCAGCATCTAGGTGCAAATCCATAAATTGGATACATGTTGAAAAAGTATCTTCTTCAACAATGGTATCCGGATTTAACAATAAAATATATTCTCCTGAAGCAATGCGAATTGCCTGGTTGTTTGCCTTACTAAACCCTGTATTTTCTTTATTCGCAATTAACTTAACATCAGGAAATTTCGATTGAATCATTTCCACTGATCCATCCACCGAATTGTTATCCACCACATAGATTTCACCTTCAATTCCTGCAAGCGCCTTTTTTACCGATAGAACACATTGTTCTAAAAAGTGCTTTACATTATAATTGACAATGATTATGGATAATTTCATTTCAACAATCAAGGAATATGCATGAACTTATGCGTTTGCAATGAGATTTTCCATTGCGGATTCATTTTCACAAACTCTACAATTTCAGGCATTAACTTCGTAGACTTACTCCATTCAGGTTGAAGATATTGAAGGCAATTGGTTTTTAGAAATGAAGCATGTTGCTCGGCCCAATCAAAATCTTGTTTGTTAAAAACAATCACTTTCAATTCATCGGCTATTTCTAACATATCTTTTCTTGGACTTTTAAATTTCTTAGGTGAAACGCAAATCCAATCAAA
>CALQJV010000193.1 GCA_943330985.1 Chitinophaga pinensis | reverse complement strand
GGACATTGTGCATCGCTTGGAAATAGGCGCTAAAATTCTGAGGATTGAATTACTGCCCGATTGAATCGAGGAAGTATCAATATAATGAAGAATGAAATTATCCTAAGCGTTCGCGGACTTGGTAGTTATTGCGGTCATGACCGTTACGGGAGATGAGTTCGCCTAAAAATCCGGCAAGAAACATTTGAGTTCCAACCACCATAAAGAACAATCCAAAATAAAAGATGGGACGATCGGTCATTTTATAAGCTTGGAATGCAAACTTCGCAAATGTTAAATACGCTGCGATAATAAATCCAATCATGAAACTCAAGGTTCCAATGAGACCGAAAAGATGCATAGGGCGTTTTCCAAATCGAGAAACGAATGTGATACTTAATAAATCGAGGAATCCATTTACAAAGCGTTCCCAGCCAAATTTAGTTACCCCGTATTTTCTTGCGCGGTGTTGGACAACCTTTTCGCCAATCTTTTTAAATCCGGCCCATTTGGCAAGAACAGGAATATATCGGTGCATTTCGCCATACACTTCGATGCTTTTCACCACATCGTTTTTATATGCTTTTAGACCACAATTGAAATCGTGTAAATAAATGCCACTCATTTTACGCGCAGCCCAATTGAAGAGCTTTGTCGGCAATGTTTTGGTAATGGGATCGAAGCGTTTTTGTTTCCAGCCGCTCACCAAATCGAATCCCTCTTCGGTAATCATGCGGTAGAGTTGCGGAATTTCGTCAGGACTATCTTGCAAGTCAGCGTCCATCGTAATAACCACATTTCCCTGACATGCTTCAAATCCTACATTTAATGCACCTGATTTGCCGTAATTACGACGAAAGCGAATGCCACGAATATGCGAATCGGAAGATTGTAATGAACGAATAACTTCCCAAGAATTGTCGTTGCTTCCATCATCCACCAGAATTACTTCCCAGCTATAGCCGTTTTCAATCATCACCCGCGAAATCCATGCGCACAATTCAGGAAGCGATTCATCCTCGTTGTAAAGAGGAACAACAACAGAAATATCAACCATTAGTTGGTGTCTTTGTTAAATGAGTTAAATCCCTCATCTTCCTTCTTAAGAAATACCGCAACGACCAAACTGAAAAGTGTTCCCATAAACACATAGCCCAAAATGGACATCATTGAAACAGCAAAAGGAGTAAACATTTTCTGGTTTATTTCCAAAGCCATTTCCAATTGATCGGGTGGAAGATTTTGATCTTCTAGTTTAATTTCCGCTTCAAGTAACATTCTTGGTAAAAAGGATGTGTCGATAAATTCGTACAAAATGAAAATAAATGCAGATGAGATAATTCCTGCCATTAAGGATACTACAACTCCATAACCTACAGAGCGTCCATAACTGATAAATCCGCTATTTAGTTCATCGCGATATTGACGAACCGTTAGGAACAAACCTCCAAAAAGTATGATGTAGGATAAGTAACCCAATGTAGAATCGGTTTTGATATCTGCCAAATAGAAGATGGTTTGCATAACTACCAAGGCAAATCCTAGAAAAAAACCATGACGCGAAGCAGAAGGCATCATCGGAGCGTAAGTCGATTGGGACATTTCTTTAATTTTATTGGCAAATATATCATTTCAATTGGAAGATATAAAAAATCGATGTGGGGTTTTATCTGAATAATTTTAACACATTGAATATTTATTATGCTGTTTTCCTTTTGAATTCTATTTCAGTTTATTTGATGAATAAGTTAATATGAAGTAAATCGAAAGTTTTGCATTTGGATTTTGGGTATTTCCTTGAAATTAGTCTAATCAACTTACTTATCATCATAATGAAAACGGCATTGCACGATTATACATTTTTGATCAACTCCTTTCGACCCACTAATCCGATAAACCAGTCTGTGCTCGCCTGAAATTCTTCGTGACCAAAAACCTTTCAATCCGAATTTTAATGGTTCGGGTTTCCCAATTCCTTTAAAAGGATCTTTGTTAATTGCATGAATGAGTTCTTTGATTTTCAAAACAACATCTTCATCATTTTCAATCCAATATGAAAAGTCTTCCCAGGCAATCTCTGTAAATTCAATATTCATGAATTTAATTCTTGAATATTTAAATTGTGAACTTGATAGTCTTACCTTCAGCAATTTGACCAATTGACTTTTGAAGTTTTTTCTGATTGGCTTCTGTTGAGAAAAGATGTTCTGTTTCTTTCAATGAATTGTATTCCTGAATTGACATAATTACAACTGCGTCCTCATTATTGTTTCTCGGAACGATAATGACTTCCATCGATTTTGATACATAATCGAAGTATTCTTTCATTCCTTTTCTTAATGTAGAAATTGATATTGCTTTCATCTTGATACGAATTTAGTCAAATGTACAAAATTATGTACTTAAAAGTGTACGTTATTTTAAAATCATCGGCGCTTCCCCAAAAATATTTTCAATGAATCCATATATTTTTCCCGCTAAATTAATGCTAGCAATTTCTCTATCTTCGTATCCTCATTCGCAGAACATTCTCTCCCAAGAGCTGTTCTGCTTTCTTAGTTTACGCCCGTTTTGAATTCACCCGAAATACTTCAACTTTTTCAGGAGCATCCTGCTCTTAAAAACATCCTACAAAATTTTCAGGGAAATGCGGCTTCTCGCGTTTTGCTCAAAGGACTTGCAGGTTCCCAAGCATCCTTTGTCGCAGCCAGTGTTTTTAACGAACGCAAAGTGCCCTTGCTCGTAATTATTCCCGATCGAGAAGAAGCGGCTTATTTTCTGAACGATCTACAATACCTGCTTCCCGATGCCAATGTGCTCTTTTTCCCGGCATCATTTAAAAAAGCCTACGAACCGGAAAGTGCCGATGGTAACAGCAAACTTCAACGTGCAGAAGTGCTTAATAGCCTCAATACCGATAAGCGTCCATCGGTCATTGTAACGTATCCAGAAGCTTTATTTGAACGTGTCGTTACGCATGGAAATCTCAAGAAAAACACGTTCAAACTCAATCGCGGAGAAAAACTTTCGATCGAATTTGTTTACGATTTCTTGCATGAATACGATTTTGATCGTGTCGATTTTGTGGTTGAACCCGGACAATTCGCCATTCGAGGTGGAATTCTGGATGTGTTTTCGTATTCCGATGAAGAGCCTTACCGCATTGAATTTTTTGGTGAGGAAGTCGATACAATCCGAGCATTCAATCCGGTCGATCAACTTTCAACGCGTAACCTCGAATTCATCAACATTGTTCCCGATATTCAAGGGAAAATTCTTCATGAAAGTCGCGAGAGTTTTCTGGAATTTATTTCCGAAAAAACATTGGTCTGGATTCGCGAATCGGAACTCAGTCTGCAACGCATCGCAGCCGAATATGAACGTGCCGAACTTGCATTCACAGCGATTGGGAATTCAACGGCACAATTGCCTCCCGAAGAATTGTATTGTTCGAGAGAACTTCTCAGCAAGCAACTCCTCAATTTCTCCATCATAGAAAATGGCAGTGGGGCCGTATTTTCGAAAATTGATGTTGTTACATTTTCGGGAATTCCTCAACCCAGCTTTAACAAGAATTTTAATTTAATTACCAAGCAGCTCACCAGCAATACCAAGGCGGGCATGGAGAATTTTATCTTTTCCGATAATGCCCGTCAAATAGAACGTATTTATGCCATCTTCGAAGACATCGGAAAGGAAATTCGTTTTGTTCCGATAAACCATTCTTTGCATGAAGGATTTTCGGATCCCGAATTAAAAATTGCCTGTTACACCGATCATCAACTTTTCGATCGTTACCATCGCTTTAAGTTAAAAGACGGCTATGCGCGAAAAGAAGCCATTACTCTGAAAGAACTGAAAGGCTTGCAACCCGGCGATTTTGTTACGCATGTGGATCATGGTGTGGGGAAATACGCAGGACTCGAAAAGATTGATGT
>CALQJV010000192.1 GCA_943330985.1 Chitinophaga pinensis | reverse complement strand
GGTACTTGGCACATTTTCGGAGACCCTTCCATGATGGTTAGAACTCGCGTTCCCCTTGCTATGAATGTTACTCATGCATCTTCAATACCTGTTGGTTCAAATGGCTTTTCGGTAAATGTAGATGTTGAAGAAGCACGTGTTGCGATTTCACAGAATGGACTTTTATTAGGTACCTCGCTTGTTCAGGGAGGTGTTGCATGGATCGATTTCCCAACAGCACTTTCAATACTCGACCCCTTATTAATTACCGTTACTGCATTTAATCGAGTTCCCTACCAAGGCGAAGTTCAGGTTGTAAGCCCCGAAAGCGCATTCTTGATATTAAATTCACATCAGTTAATTGAGCTTTCAGGGAATGGAAATCAATTGCCAGATAATAGTGAGGTAATACAACTTAACACGCAAATTATGAATGTTGGGGGAGCTTCTGCGAATGCTGTTTCTGCATCGTTAACTTGTTCGGATAGTTTTATTACTCTGCTCTCATCAACATGTAATTTTGGTGAATTACTTGCTGGCGATTCTGTTAGTTCTGAAGGATGTTTTTCATTTTCAATAGCAAGTTTTATTCAAGATCAAACTCCTGCCCATTTTATCATCTCATTTACCGATTCACTTGGGAATACTTGGCAGCAGCCTCTGACATTAATTATTAACGCACCCATTCTTAATACATTAGATATCATTTTGAATGAAGTTCAAGGGAATGGAAATGGAAGTCCTGATCCGGGCGAGTTGTTTGACATACAAATTCAGAACACAAATAGTGGACATGCTGCTACAATTGATGGATCAACAGTTTTAACTGCAAATCCTGCCATGTTCTCAATTGCCCAACCCAATTCTCCTATTCAATCGGTGATTCCCGCAAATCAGATAATTGCCACTTTTGCTGTTACTATAGATCCTTCAGTTCCATTAGGTTCTTATTTACCACTTAACTATACATGGTCTGCTGGAGATTATAGCGTTTCTCGAGAGATTATCCTTCATATTGGAACTGTGATAGAAAATGCAGAAACCGGTGATTTCACGAATTTCGCTTGGCAGAATGTTGATGTTATTCCATGGACAATCGATCATGCAACAGTATTTCAAGGTACAAGCAGTTTCCGTTCAGGCATTATACCCAACAGTGGAACAACGGAATTGAAAATCAATTATTCAGTATTACAACCCGATACAATTCGGTTCTTCCGAAGAGTTTCATCAGAACAAGGATATGATTTTCTTCGATTTTACATCGATGGAATAGAGATTCAATCATGGTCTGGTTTAGTTGAGTGGTCGGAAGTGAAATTCCCTGTGCCAATCGGTGATCATCTTTTTAGTTGGATTTATGAAAAAGACGACATGATTGCTTCTAACGAAGATGCAAGTTGGATTGATAATATCGAGTTTCCTGCTGGGGAAGCAATTTCAACGAATCTCATTCCAACACACCTATCTGATTTCAAAGGTTCATTCTCAATTTTTCCGAACCCATCAAACAATGGAGATTTTACCTTGCTTGGGAAAGGGCTTAAGACTGGTTCATACAAAATCAACATGCTGGATGCAACAGGTCGATTGATTGAACAAAAGAACCTTGAGAATAATTCGGAGATGAACCAATGGAATTGGAACTTGAACGATCCGGATTCGGGGTTTTATTTCTTAGAAATTACTCAGCCAGATTCCCAAAAACAAATAGTGAAATTGATTATTCGATAATCGGAATTCTTTATTTTTTCGGGGCATCAAGATTCCATTCCAGTTCGAGATCCCATCCCGAACGTATGGTAATATCACCCGAAAAATAATGCATGATTTCGGGGGGCATACGTGTAATAAATTTACCGCTTGTCCATTGTCCATCATTATTTGAATCAACGATCAAGCGAGCGGAGTACTTGCCTGGTGTTAGGTTTTCAAATACAAGCGATTCTCCGAGCTTCACTTTTTGTTTGAAAGCAACTTTATTTTTTGAATCTAAAAGTTCAAGTAAAAGAGGATCTTTAAGGAGAGCGGATTGAATTTTAAAATCGCATAAGCCTAAATCATCTTCTGTTAGAATTGAAACGGGGATGCTTGTTGTGTCATTCTCCATGGAAAAAATATCACGGAAAGCCCCAGGCATGCAAACCAAGTTGCCAGTATTCGTAGGCATGGAAGGAAGAGAATATTCGAATTCAAAACCAGTTTCGCTATTTTGAGTGTTCGTTATTTTGATGGTGTCTTTGGCAATAACCCAAAAAATTCGTTCTGGATGAATCAATTTGCTTGGATGATTTGGAGTAATCTTTAATTTCTCAGAAATGCGAATTTTCCCGTTTTCTAGATTCGTAGAAAATGTCAGTAGCGTATCGGATTTCACTTTCGAATTACGCCCTGTTCTAGCCTTGAACTTCGGTGTCGTAGTAAACGTCAGTGTGTCGGTGCGATCAATGCCCAAAGTAGTCGATTTACAGAAAATAGCTAAGCTATCGGTGTTGTTTTTTGGAACCCAAACAATCAATGAATCGTCTCCGGATTTAAATTCAGAGAAATAATTTACGGGTGTTCCATCTTGAGTGCTTATGTTAAATTTCTCAATCGGAACAGCATATTTAAGTGTGATTTTACCGGGTTGCTCAAACGTTTTTTTTAATAATCGTTGACGCGTTTGTTTTTCAAGAGTCATGCGAATATTGAGAGACGCGAGATTGGCAGTATCCACAACAAGTGGATTCATTTGAAATCCAATTTTTTCATCTGGCTGGTCGAATAAATAATTTGAATTGGCATCATCAAGGGCAAAAATCAAATACGTTCCTTTTTTTATATTTCGAATGGTGTAATTTCCTTGTTCGTCGCTTCGTGCAAAATATCGGGGTGTTTTTTTATAGGGAAGTGAATCGTTTAACTCGTTATACAACATTATTAATACACCCTTGCTGGGTTTATTGGTATATGCATCACTTACATTACCAGAAATGCGCATAGAATCTATTTGCGCCCCCGTGCTAAATGCAAATCCCATTTCAGTCAATGCATTGCCTTCAGTTATATCAGTAATCGATTTTCCTAGGGTAATGTTATAAGTTGTTGAAGTATCCAACGTTTCTTTAAATCGAATCTGGATTGATTTTCCTTTCAGCGAAATGTCGGGTGGATTAATTAATGGGGGGGAAACGATTATTCCAGTTCCACCATCTTTCAATTCAACAAACTCATCAAAATTTAAAGTAATCTTATCTCCATTAAATAGGGTTGCTTCGTTTGCCGGTTCTGAACTTACAAGTTTTGGGGCTTTGGTGTCTTTTGCTCCTCCATTTGGTTGCACTCTACTTGCACACGAACCAAGAACGAGACCAACGAACACAATTAACGAAAATGGAATTAGTTTCATCATACCGAATAAAGGTGGTTTTCAAGAAGAACACAAATGCGCTGAAGTCCATCAAGATCGCGTTGATCGAAATAATTCAGATGTTCACTGTCTACATCCAAAACAGCACATACTTCATTTTTAGCATCACGAATCGGGATAACAATTTCGGATTTTGAATGGCTGCTACAGGCTATATGGCCGGGGAATGCATCAACATCAGGAACAATAATAGACGCATTATCTGCCCAAGATTTTCCACAAACGCCTTTGCCTTTGTTTATTCGGGTGCAAGCAACAGGTCCCTGAAATGGTCCTAAAACAAGTTGATTTTCGTGAACTCTGTAAAATCCAATCCATAAAAAATCGAAGCATTCAAACAAAGCCGCAGCCGTATTTGCTAAACAGGCTGTTTTATCGGTTTCGCTTCCTAACAACGATTTTAGTTGAGGGAGCAATTCAGCATAACGAGCAGTTTTGTCATCAAGCGATGATTCGAAATAAAGTGTTTCAGACATGATTAATGCATAAATCCGATAATTTCACGAACATCTTTTAACGTTTGAGAAGCACTAATGCGCGCT
>CALQJV010000191.1 GCA_943330985.1 Chitinophaga pinensis | reverse complement strand
TATTCAATTCATACCGAAATGCTATTACACTTATATCTGGATATTTAGTAGGAAGTATCATTGTTCAAGTGTGTAAAATTTTCATCTTCACTCCTACTCCACGCCCTGTTAAATGGTTTGAATTATCCAATTATCCCTTTGTACTTCCCGAAGGATTAAATCCGCATTTGTGGAATAGTTTCCCTTCGGGTCATTCAGCATCGGCAGCAACATTATTCCTCTTCATAGCAACATTGTCCAATAAAATGTCCATTCATGTTACTTGTGGAATTATGATGCTATTGGTAGGATACTCAAGAATATACCTTTACATGCATTTTCCCGAAGATGTGTTTGTAGGGCTCATTATTGGAATTATTGCGATGGTCTTTTCGAAAGCATTTATTGATTATTTGTTTGAAAAACATTCACCTCAATGGAGCAATAAGAATTTATTGAAACGATGAAACTACAGACTTTACATTACAGATTAATTCTATTCATTACAGGAATTATTCTATTTATTCCTTTTCTCGGTGCGGCTCCACTTTTCGATTGGGATGAAATAAATTTTGCAGAATCGGCAAGGGAAATGTTGTTGACGGGAAATTATTCACGTGTCCAAATTAACTTTCAACCCTTTTGGGAAAAACCGCCTTTGTTCTTTTGGTTGCAGGCCTTAAGCATGAAATTATTTGGAATTAATGAATATGCTGCCCGATTTCCCAATGCTGTTTTTGGTATTATAACGATGTTGACTCTGTTTGAAATGGGCAGAAAACTTCGCGACAATCGCTTTGGTTTTATTTGGGCTATTTGTATGGCGGGAAGCTTTCTTCCGCTTGTTTATTTCAAGTCTGGAATCATAGATCCCGTTTTCAATTATTTTATCTTTACAAGTGTTTGGTTTATTGCTCGAACTGTTCAACTTTATCAATCACAAGAATCCACTAAATCGGCATTTTATTCAGGTGTATTTATAGGATTAGCAATTTTAACAAAAGGCCCAGTTGGTTTATTACTTGCCGGATTAACGTTCAGTGTATTTTGGATAGTCAATCGATTTAAATCAATTGTTTCCATTAAAAACATTTTGGTGTTTGGTTTTACGGCACTACTCATAAGTCTTGCTTGGTTTGGACCTGAAACCATACAAAATGGGCCCTGGTTTTTAAACGAATTTATCACCTATCAAATTCGCCTGTTTTCTACCCCAGACGCGGGACACGCCCAGCCATTTTACTATCACTTTGTTGTTGTGTTAATCGGCTGCTTTCCTATGTCTGTTATTGGAATGAAAGCCCTATTTAATCGTGTGAATATTAGTTTAAACAACACCAATTTCATTTTATGGATGCGCATCCTTCTGGGAGTTGTCTTAATCTTGTTTTCATTAGTCACAACTAAAATTGTGCATTACTCGTCCATGGCCTATTTGCCCCTCAGTGCGCTAGCGGCAATAAGCATCGAAGCCTACATTCAGAATCAATCACACTGGAAAACACGTCATAGTTTAGTGCTTCTATTGGTTGGCTTACCATTAGGTATTGCATTTTTCTGCATTCCTCTAGTTGGTATGCATATTTCTACTCTAATTCCATCTATCAAAGACGCTTTTGCTATCGAGAATTTAAAAGCAAATGTTCATTGGTATTCCATAGACTTTATTCCTGGAATACTTTGGATTATTGGTCTAGTTATAGGCTCCTTGTTACTCTTTAAAAAGCGCATACAAATGGCTTTTATAGTCATATTTTCCGGGTGTATTTTATCGACCAGTATTTTTTTAATGAGTTTCCCAAAACGAATTGCTGGTTACACCCAACAAGCCGCAGTCGATTTTTACAGCAATTTAGCTGGAAAGGATGTGTATGTTGAAACCTTACGTTTTAAAAGCTTTGCGCAGTATTTTTATTTCAAAAAACAAGGATTTTCAAGTCTTGAATTAGCCAATTGCAAAGACCAATCGGGTTATTATCATATTGATGCGTTAAGAAATTGGTATTTAAATGGTGAAATCGATAGGCCTGTTTATTTCGTTGTAAAATCGATTCATGCCCAAGAATATTTGAATTTTCCCGAGTTGAAAAAAGTGGATGAAAAGAACGGATTTGTTCTATTGAAAAGATCAGTTAAAGAATAAGAAACGATATTTATAAATAAAATAAGGAGGAATCATTGTCAGGGCTTATATTTGCCTGATTTTTATAACGAGAATGATTTATATAACACGCAAAGAGCATTTTAATGCAGCTCACAAATTGGCTCGTCCCGAATGGTCGGAAGAGAAAAATGTGGAGGTATTTGGGAAATGTGCCAATGCTAATTGGCATGGTCATAATTTCAATTTATACGTAACCGTAAAAGGAATTCCCAGCGAGGTTACTGGATTTGTAATTGATTTAAAGTTATTAAGTGTGCTCATTCGCGAGCATGTTACAGATAAACTCGATCATAAAAATTTAAACTTGGATGTTGATTTCATGTTAGGCGTCATGCCGTCGACTGAAAATTTAGCAATGAAAATTTGGGAGCAATTGGCGCACGTTATTCATAGTCATGGATGTGAATTACACAGCATTAAATTGTTTGAAACAGAAAACAATTATGTAGAATATTTTGGAGGAAATTAAATGGAAGAATTGGAATACATTCCCGAGGGATACCATAAAATAGACCGATATAATGAAGCGAAAATTGAAGAAATGTCGAAGCACTACTCTTCAATTATTTCCAACTTGGGAGAGGATGTAAATCGCGAAGGATTAAAGAAAACGCCAGAAAGGGTTGCGAAAGCCATGCAATTTTTAACGCATGGATATGAGTTAAATCCTGCAGAAATTTTAAAATCGGCCATGTTCGCCGAAGATTATCGTCAAATGGTAATTGTAAAAGACATTGAAGTATTCTCCATGTGCGAACATCACATGTTGCCTTTTTTCGGGAAGGCACATATTGCCTATATTCCAAATGGATACATTGTTGGTTTAAGTAAAGTACCTCGCATTGTGGATGCATTTGCGCGTCGGCTTCAGGTTCAAGAGCGACTCACCACACAAATTCGCGATTGTATTCAAGAAACGCTAAATCCCTTGGGTGTTGCAGTGGTTATTGAAGCACAACATTTATGTATGCAAATGCGTGGTGTTCAAAAACAAAATTCGGTTACAACAACTTCAGCTTTTACCGGAGAATTTCTTCATGACAAAACGCGTTCAGAATTTATAAATCTAATATCCAGTCGATTACACTAATAGATTCTCCCGACAAAACGAATGTGCGTTAAGTCGGGAGCATTTGAATTGCCCTTCAATCAACTCAAATTTGTCCAATTCGGACTCTAATAAATAATTCTTAATAAATACGACTATATAGGGATATAATTAAATAATATTTCAAAGATGATTATTTAATAAGTTCTTGTCAAGTGTTCCTATGGTATAAAATAATGGTAACTTAAGTGTATTCTTTTATGCTTTTGGTGAATAAACCCCTATACTAGATTAGATATTAATCTATTTATTTGATTCTAACAAACCCTTCTCGCAGGGCAAATAATACCAAACCAGCCGAATTTTTCGCACCAGTTTTACTGAGCAAACTGCTTCGGTATTTTTTCACCATCGACAAACTAATATTTAATTCTGAGGCAATTTCATCATTGCTTTTTTCTTCACAAATTCTTCGTAATATTTCTTTCTCTCTTTGAATCAACAATGATTTCACATCTAATTCACTAATTACAGGATTGGCCGCAAGTTGATAAATTGTACGGGCTATTTCTGCCGAAAAATATTCAAATCCATTATAAACTGAATTCAATGCTTGCAAAACTTCAACGAGACTCGAAGATCGAAGTAAAAAACCTTTTAAACCCAATTGAATACACTCTCGCAGGTAACTACTATCGCGCATTCTACCTATAAAAATAACTTTTTGATGAGGATAAAAACTCTTGATT
>CALQJV010000190.1 GCA_943330985.1 Chitinophaga pinensis | reverse complement strand
TGGCATTTATCAAACGCCATTAAACATTAACATTGGAGATTTTAATCCTCCTTCTGTGCAATCTGAGGTGCGATTTACACGAGACGGAAGCGACCCTACACAAGACTCCGAATTATATACAGGCGCTCCCCTTTTCATTTTCCAATCAACAACATTAAAGGCAAGAATATTTGCCCCGAATAAACTTCCTAGCACGATCACTACGGCATCTTATTTAATAGGAATAGACCATGTTACGCCTATTATTTCTATCACGACAGAAAATTCAAATTTATATGGCCCCACTGGTATTTTTGATAACTGGCAGCAAGATTGGCAAAAAGCGGCGCACGTAGATTATTTTGACACAGATAATAGTCTTGTGTTTTCGCAAAACTCAGGGATGCAAATAGATGGCGGCGCAGGAGGTAGCCGCTCTCATCCACAACATTCTTTTAGATTAGAGCTAGATAATAGTATTTTGGGTGAAGGTTCAATTGAACATTTAGTCATTCCAAACCGGCCCAATCGAACTAAATACAGCAATTTTTATCTAAGAAACGGAAGTAATTCATACTTGGCTCAGCCTTATAAAGATGGATTTACTACCATGGCAATGTCTGAAGAAACCAATAACTACTTCTCTGCCATGAGACCAGTAAGCGTTTATATTAATGGCGGTTATTTTGGTTTGTATGAATTACGAGAAAAATTTGACTCGGAATATTTTAATATTCTTGATGGTGGCGATAAAGACGAAACCGACATCCTATCATTAAGTTATTGGTATGGAAGCTTTTTGAGAGCTGTTCAAGGTTCATTAGATACTTTCTATAATGCCGCAGCACAATTCAACGCACTAGATGCTGAAAACTCTAATTTCTGGAACTTGGCTGATGAATTGTTCGATATGACTTACTATACTGATTATGTTATTGCCGAAAGTTGGATGGGAAATGTAGACTGGCCTCAAAATAATATAAAGATTTACAAATCCGATTCAACCAATAATAGATATCGCTTTTGTGCAATTGATTTGGAGGCTTGTCTTGCCCCAACGGGTTTTGTAGATTGCAATTTTGATCATATAGAATACCTTTTAAATCAAGATCCAAACAATCCATTTATCAACGTATTCTTAAAAAGCATTCAAAACAGGCGCTTCCACGATTATTTCATCAATCGTTTTGCAGATAATATGAATACAACCTATCGGCTCGAAAGATTGCTTGCTTTGGAAAACGACTTCTTTAATTCTTTTGTAGTAGAAATGCCTAATGAATATGCGCGATGGGGCGACCCGAATAACATTAATCAACAAATGAATGATTTTTATAATAACCACTTAATATTGCAAGATCAGCTTTCACAGCGTACGGGAATTGTTCGTGATAATATTCAAAATCATTTCAATTTGCCAAATCAAGTAGATTTAACTTTAGATGTGTTTCCAGAAGGGGCAGGAAAAATTAATATTAGTACTGTAACGCCTAATGAATATCCTTGGGAAGGTGTTTATTTCAATGGCGTTCCAATTAAAATTCAGGCGGTAGCAAATCCTGGCTATAATTTCTTGCATTGGGGAAATAATCCATTAATAGCAGATACCTTAAACGCTTATTTTTTAGATACACTATCAAATAACCCAATTGCCTTTAATGCTTATTTCGAAGAAATAGATGATGTGGGCATCGATGAATTTGCCCCTTCTAGCAACTGGACAATTTTCCCTAATCCTGCTAATTCACAGCTTTTTATTAAAAACGAAATATCGACTTTTGGGAAATCGTTTACCTACCAAGTTGCCGATTTAACAGGAAGAATAGTCGCTTCAGGGAATATTACTAACCCAAATATGTCAAATACAATTGACATAAGCAATTTGGCACCATCAGTCTACTTATTAAGTATTTACGAAAGCGGGAAACACTCGAAACAACTACGTTTCGTTAAAAGTAAGGGTTAAAACTTATTCTAATTCATATCCCGATCCAAACTCCCTGAGATCCATGCAAAAATCTCTGCGCACACCATGCAAGAAAAATGAGCGCAAAGAAAATAAATCAAAAAATTAGATTATTCTCAACAAAATAGCCCCAATTGAGTTATCTGAATTATCACTATTTTCGCACCGCAAAAAATTTATACAATCCATGAGCAAAGACCGGTTTCAAGGACACGATTATTATCAGATCGACGATCTGCTTACAGAAGAACAGCTATTAATTCGCGATACCGTTCGCGCTTGGGTAAAGAAAGAAGTAACTCCTATCATTGAAGATTACGCTCAAAGAGCCGCTTTCCCTAAACATTTGATTAAAGGCTTGGGCGAAATTGGTGCTTTTGGACCTTACATTCCCGTTGAATATGGTGGTGGTGGTATGGATCAAATTACTTATGGTTTGATTATGCAAGAAATTGAACGCGGCGATAGCGGCATTCGTTCAACGGCATCGGTTCAAAGTTCTTTGGTGATGTATCCCATTTACAAGTATGGTTCTGAAGAGCAGCGTATGAAATACCTTCCCAAATTAGCCACTGGCGAAATGATGGGTTGTTTTGGTTTAACAGAACCAGATTCAGGATCGGATCCAAGTAGTATGATTACCAATATCAAAGATATGGGCGATCATTATTTGCTTAATGGTGCTAAAATGTGGATTTCAAACGCTCCTTTTGCGGATATCGCTGTTGTTTGGGCAAAGAATGATGAAGGTAAAATTCGTGGAATCATCGTTGAACGCGGAATGGAAGGTTTCACAACTCCCGAAACTCACGATAAATGGTCGCTTCGTGCATCGTCAACAGGAGAACTTGTTTTTGATAATGTAAAAGTTCCTAAAGAGAATTTGCTTCCTAATATAGAAGGATTAAAAGGTCCGCTTGGCTGTTTAAATTCGGCACGCTATGGAATTGCATGGGGGGTAATTGGTGCTGCAATGGATTGTTATGATTCTGCTTTGCGTTATTCGAAAGAACGAGTTCAGTTCGGAAAGCCAATTGCGGGTTTCCAACTTCAACAAAAGAAATTGGCTGAAATGATTACCGAAATTACCAAAGCTCAATTATTATGTTGGAGATTGGGAGTTCTTCGTAATGAAGACCGCGCAACAGCAGCCCAAATTTCGATGGCAAAACGTAATAATGTGAACATGGCATTAGAAGTTGCCAGAGAAGCTCGTCAAATGCACGGAGGTATGGGCATTACAGGCGAATATCCAATTATGCGACATATGATGAACCTTGAGTCGGTGGTGACTTACGAAGGTACTCATGACATTCATTTACTTATTACAGGAATGGATATTACAGGATTAAATGCGTTTAAATAATTAATGCATTATTATCCATGAAATAAGTTTAATTTCGATTTGTTCATTAAACCCAACTTCATATGATCATATACGGAATAAAAAACTGCAACACCATGCAAAAGGCATTTGATATCCTTGATAACAATGGTGCGCAATATGCTTTTCATGATTATAAAAAACAAGGGATAACAGAAGACATTCTAAGGGATTGGTTTAAAAAAGAACCTTGGATTAAATTCGTAAACAAGCAGGGATTAACCTGGAAAAAAATGCCCGCTGAAAAGCAAGCAACATTGAAAGACGAAGATTCTGCTGTTTCGCTCATGCTCGAAAACACAAGCATGATTCGTCGTCCAATTATTGACACTGGAAAAATGTTAATTTTCGGCATTGATGAAAATTCCATCCTTGAGTCAATATAGTTCCTGTATATTTCTATCTGTAAATAATAATAACTAATAAAAGCCCCCTTGGAGACCAGTATTCTTCAAGGGGGCTTTTTATTGTACATTTAGGAAATTTATTTACGGAAATCTTGACTTGTTAAGCTGAAATTCAATTGCTTGCATAAATCAAACTATTGTTTTGTATTGTTGAAAACTCTTAATTGCAGAAAATTTCAACCATGAAAAAAACACTGAATATTTTTGCA
>CALQJV010000189.1 GCA_943330985.1 Chitinophaga pinensis | reverse complement strand
TTTTTTCGCACATCTAAAATTTCAAAAGAACCACTTTTCACTTTCTCTGACATTTCATTTACAGAAACCGATTCAATAGTATCTGTTTCAAAACCAGCTGTCTTCCAAGCATCCATTCCACCTTGTAAAAATCCCAATGCATGATCGTAACCAACACGTGCCAATCGGGTTACCACTTCTTCTTCCCTACCCGCTTCTGTTATCAATAAAATTTTCTGATTGATATCAGGAATTAATGCTCCAACCCAAGGAGCGAAATTCCCATTGATACCAATATTGATGGAATTAGGGATAAATCCATTTGCAAATTCTTGAGCATCGCGGGTATCCAAAATAAGTGCGGATGTTTCATTGGCAAGAAGTTCAAATGCCGCTGCTGTTAATGCTTGAGTACCTTGCTTTAAAACAGTTTCTATATTGGTATACCCTTTTTTATTCATTGCAACATTCAATGGGAAATACAAAGGCGGTGCAACTAATCCCGTTGTGACTTCTTTTACAAACTCCGTTTTGTTCATAGATGGCCTCAATGCATAATTGTTCATTTTCTGATTGCCCAACGTATCAAATGTTTCTTTGCTCATGTTTTTACCACAAGCACTTCCAGCTCCATGTGCAGGATAAACAACAATCTCGTCAGACAAAGGCATGATTTTATTTCGCAAGGAATCGAATAATACACCCGCCAATTCTTCCTGTGTTAAACTTGCTGCTTTTTGAGCTAAATCGGGGCGACCAACATCCCCAATAAACAAGGTATCTCCACTAAAAAGTGCTGTATCTTTTCCTTGTTCATCACTTAGTAGAAAACACGAACTTTCCATAGTGTGACCCGGAGTGTGCAGCAGTTTCAACTGAATATCTCCAACATGAAATACTTCTCCATCTGTTGCAACATGTGCTTCGAATTCAGGTTTTGCAGTAGGACCAAAAACAATTGTAGCGCCCGTCTTTGCAGCTAAATCAATATGTCCCGAAACAAAATCTGCATGAAAATGCGTCTCAAAAACGTATTTAATTTTCACTCCGTCTTTTTCTGCACGAAGTAAATAGGGTTCTATTTCACGCAAGGGATCAATTATCACTGCTTCTCCATTACTTGAAATAAAATAAGCTCCTTGAGCCAAGCATCCGGTATATATCTGTTCTATTTTCATAATTGATGAGGAATAATTGATGATGCAAAATTGGCCTATTAATAAATTACAAAAGGTGACTTTTATCACATAACGAAAAATTATTTCGCCAATTCTGAACATTCAATGTACCTTTGAGCAATGAAAAATTTAGCATCACTTCTATTTTCTATCTGCATTGCAAGCAGCATTATTGCACAGGAATCTCATCTTTCAAACATCCGTCAATTGACTTTTGGTGGAGATAATGCCGAGGCCTATTTCAGCTTCGATAATTCAAAATTGAGTCTTCAAATTACAAATCCCAAACAAGGAATTCCCTGCGATCAGATATACATGATTGATTTAAATCAGCATGATAAAATAATTCCTAAACGCATCAGTAATGGAAAAGGGCGAACAACCTGTTCGTATTTCATGCCCGGAAATGCAAGCATTTTATATGCATCCACTTTCGAAGCTGCCGATTCTTGCCCCCCACCACCCGCTCCTCGTAAAGATGGAAAATACCTTTGGCCACTCTATAATTCCTTCGATATTTATGTGGCGAATTTACAAGGTGAAGTTATGAAAAAACTCACTGAATCTCCCGGATATGATGCCGAAGCAACCGTCTCTCCTGATGGAAAGATGATCGTTTTTACTTCCGACCGTTCGGGCGATTTGGAATTGTACATCATGGATATTGATGGAAAGAACGTGCGTCAAATTACTAGTGGACTTGGTTACGATGGTGGAGCATTTTTCTCGCCAGACAGTAAAAAATTGGTGTATCGAGCTTCACGTCCAACAACTGCCGAAGATATTGCTTCCTACAAACAATTACTTTCCGAAGGATTGGTAGCACCCACGAACATGGAGATTTATACATGCAATGTAGACGGCTCCGAACAAAAACAATTAACCCAATTAGGAAAAGCCAATTGGGCACCCTTCTATCATCCATCGGGAAAGAAGATTATTTTCTCTTCCAATCATAAATCCACCAAAGGCTACGATTTCAATTTATTCATGATAAATACCGACGGGACTGGCTTGGAACAAATTACCAACATTAGTAATTTCAATGCATTTCCTATGTTTTCGCCAGATGGAAAGAAACTCGCTTTCTCCTCCAATCGTGATAATGGCGGAACCCGCGATACCAATGTATTTATTGCCGATTGGAAAGATTAACTAAAATAGTTCAACGTATGAAAATTCGCATTTTACTTTTTGCCTGTATTTTAACAAATCTTTCTGTTGAAGCACAAAATTGGTTTGCTCCCAGTAGCATCATCAAACATATTACAGTCTTAGCTTCCGATTCTCTTCGTGGACGAGGAACTGGAACTCCTGACGAACTCAAAGCTGCCGATTACGTTATTTCACAATGGAAAAAAATGGGCATCACCCCTCAAGGTGAAAATGGAACCTGGCTTCAAGCATTCGATTTCAATGCGGGTATTCATGGCAAAGGCGGTCGCGCGGGTAAAGCAAATAACGTGATTGGCTTTCTCGATAACAAAGCGGCTACAACCATCATCATCGGTGCGCACATGGATCATTTAGGCGATGGAACAGATGGTCATTCGCTTGATGCTCATTCGGAAGGAAAAATTCACAACGGAGCCGATGATAATGCGTCTGGTGTGACAGGAGTTATTGAACTATCGAATTATTTTGCTAATAATGACGAACGTGAAAAATTCAATTTTCTATTCATTTGTTTTTCTGGAGAAGAATTGGGATTACTTGGTTCTGAATATTTCGCTAATCACCCGACCATTGATTTAAAAACGGTGAATTGTATGATTAATATGGATATGATTGGTCGTTTGAAAGCCGATAAACCGGTATTGGAAGTTTCGGGAGTTGGAACAGCAGCAGAATGGCTTGGCTTAGTTAAGTCGTTTGCATCATCCGCAATGGATATAAAATGTGACTCTGCGGGTGTTGGTCCATCGGATCATACCTCGTTTTACAACAAACAAATTCCGGTCTTGCATTTCTTCACAGGCACACACAGCGATTACCATAAACCATCGGACGATGTTGAAAAAATAAATGCCCAAGGAGAAGAAGCCGTATTGATGGTAATTGCAGGTGTTATTGCCAAACTTCCGCAAGATCGTCAGTTGAGTTTTTTGAAAACACGAAATCCTTCCATGGGAAGTTCTTCCTCATTCAAAGTAACGCTTGGAATTATGCCTTCCTACTCGGAGGATGCGGCAGGATTGAAAGTGGAAGCCGTTTTAGACAACAAAGCTGCGTTTAAAGCCGGAATGAAAGATGGCGACATTATTACCCAACTCGGCGAAATTAAAGTATTGGGAATCCAAACCTATATGGACGCTCTGGGGAAATTTGCGAAAGGCGATAAAACCAAAATCACGGTAACTCGAGGAACTGAAACTCTGGTGTTGGATGTTGAATTTTAACTCGTATGATCGAGCACAATTACCCAACGTTCATCAATAAATTTAAAGATTAAACTATACCACCCACCCTGCTCGGTTGTCTTTGTTACCACTCTCCAAGAACCTGTCACTAAAGCAGCATCTTCGGCTAACAATTCGATTTTCAAATCCCGGAAAGTTAATATGCCCATTGCGCCGGGATTGCTGTAATTTTTTTGATAATTCTCCAACACGTTTTTCCATCCGTACGTGATTCCTTTTTTACCAATAAATCGCAAGCTATCGTTGTTCCAATAACCTTGCATAAAAGCAGTTAAGTCGTTATGATTCCAATCGGCTGCTTGTTTTTCCATAACACTGCGAATGGAATTTTGCACCTCTGATTGACCATGAATGAGCAAGGGAAATAG
>CALQJV010000188.1 GCA_943330985.1 Chitinophaga pinensis | reverse complement strand
GTAGGATTAACCATTCCAGATCCGAATTTAAAATGGAACGAAGAACGTAAGCATTACGATTTTGGCGAACTCGATTGGAATGAATTCTGGCAAGTCGTAAAAGGACATGGTCCTTGCAACAAACAACGCATACAAGCCCGATTAGATGCTTGGAATAATGGCGCTTGGGTTCGTGATGCAGCAACTGCCTATGCCGAAAAACAAGAATCTAAATCGTTAAAAGAAGTCGGGTAGATCCCGATAGTTATCGGGAGATGTGCTAATGGAAAAGATAATGTGCTGATGTGCTGATGAAATTATGATATGCTGATTAGAAAAAAATGTGCTGATGTGCTTTTCAAAAATTTTGTTTTATTAAGTAAACCACATCAGCACATCAACACATTAGCACATCAAATTATCCGCACATCAGCACATTAGAACATCAATACATCAGCACATTAGCACATCAAATTATCAGCACATCAATCACATCAGCACATCAGCACATCAATAAACTATGAAAAACTGGCCTCTCTGGGAAGTATTTATCCGAAGTAAAAATGGTTTAGAGCACCGTCATTGCGGAAGTCTCCATGCCGCAGATGCAACAATGGCATTGGAAAATGCACGCGATGTTTATACGCGTCGCATGGAAGGTGTGAGCATTTGGGTGGTTCCATCGGCACAAATTACTGCTTCAAATCCCGAACAAAACGGTGAATTGTTTGAACCAGCTGCCGATAAAGTGTATCGTCACCCAACATTCTATATTTTACCCGACGAACTTAAACATATGTAATTACTTATGAATAAGAAATCCCTTTTAATCATCCTTTCTTGCTTAAGTTTTTGCCTCGCTATTGGACAGAATAGCGAAACTAACAATGAAATAAACCTGCTTGGAGTAAAACAAAGGTTTTATGCTCCTGCATTGGGATACTCACAAATTACTTTCCGCGATTTTGCAACTTCACCATTGATTTACAGTGGAGTTGGGACTTCTGCGCAATTAGGTTGGACAAAATGGAAAGGAAGAACTGAACGTAAATTGGAGGTTTCGTTAATCGTGGGCTTTACCAAAGCACTAGTTCCCGAAAGCAACACATTCCAAACAAATACATCTGCACGAATTTTTAACGGGAATATCTATTACGACTATTTGGTTCAAATGCCTAAATTCAGTAAAGGCAAATACACGGTTAAAGTTGGTGGTGCATTTCAAACGACTGGAAATTTCCGAACAAATAAATCGCTAAACAACAATAGCGTTGGAATTGAAGCATTTTCGAATTTCATGTTTTCCTTGTATGGTTCAAAAGATATTTCCCGATTAACCGAAAAAAACAAACGATTCTTGTTTATCAAACGGAATTTAAAACCCTGTTCAAGATCCATAAGTTTTCAATTAAATACGGGCATTTTAAATTTCAATTATCGTCCTGGATACGCGTACAATGGAATGAGTGAATTAGATGGATCTAAAACAAATCCATTAACTTATCTTCTCGATAAATACCAGTGGTCGTTAAATGGAATTCGAATTGGAACACGCATCGAATTCACAAAGAAAAGAGCGAGTGGAAACATGCAGAAATGGGCCTATTTATGGGATTTTGTTTCTGCTCCAGGAATGTTCGAATCATTCCAAATGGGTTCTCATCGCATTCAATATTCAATCATGATTAATCGCAATTAAAAATGAAAAACAGTCTCATTCTTTTTGTGTTGCTTTTGACTTTCAGTTCGTGTGAAAAAGTGCTCATGGGCGAAGACAAAGCAAGTAGCAATCCCATCGAAAATTTCGATTATTTATGGAACGAACTTGATAAAAAATACAGCTATTTCGAATTAAAAAATATTGATTGGAACGAAGTAAAAATGCGTTACCAAGATTCATTGAAAACGGACATGACCGAAGAACAATTGTTTCATGTTTTAGGCAGCATGCTTAATGAATTACGCGATGATCATACCAATTTAATTTCCCCTTTCAATGTTTCTGTTTATAACATTGCATTAAAGAATCCGAAAAATTATAATGAACGCACCATCCGTGAATTTTATTTACCCGAAGTGATGCAAACGGGTGCATTTCAGCATGGGTTCTTGGACAGTAATGAAATTGGATATCTGCGCTACAGTTCGTTTATGTCGCAAGTTACCAACGAAGATCTCGATTACATGTTAAATCGATACAAAGACACCAAAGGGCTCATCATTGATGTGCGCGAAAACGGTGGTGGAAACATGTTTAACATTCCACTAATCATGGAACGCTTTGTTGAAGAACGGAAATTGGTGGCTTATTCGAAAACACGCAACGGCATTGACCACAACGATTTTACTGAACCCGAAGGATTTTTTTTCAACCCTTACGAAGGTGTTCGCTATTCTAAACCAGTCGTAATTCTTATCGATCGTGGTTCATACAGCGCAACGACTTTTTTCTCCTTGTCAAGCAAAGCGCTTGATAATATTACGCTTGTGGGTGATACAACTGGTGGCGGTGGTGGTTTACCGAATGGAGGTCAATTACCCAACGGCTGGACTTACCGTTTTAGCATCACCCAATTGCTCGATTTAAACTTGAACAATTTCGCTGAATCGGGTGTACCTCCAGAAATTTTAGAATCTTTCGATTGGTCCGATTTAACAAAAGATAAAATCCTTGATCGGGCCATTTTAGAACTCAATTAATCATTACCATCGAATAAATACCGATTACAATGAACAAGCAATTAGTAAAATACATTCTTGGAATTGCCGATAATAGCCTCATTCTTGGACAGCGACTTTCTGAACTTTGTGGCCATGGTCCAAGCTTGGAAACCGATATTGCATTAACCAACATCAGTCTCGATTTATTTGGACAGGTGCGTAGTTATTTTCAATACGCAGCCGAAATTCAAGGAAATGAGACTAGCGAAGACACGCTTGCATTTCTTCGCAAAGAACATCAATACACCAATGTTTTACTCGTAGAACAACCCAATACCGATTTTGCATACGTCATTGCTCGTCAGTTTTTATTTGATGTGTATCATCAGTTAATGCTTGAGAAATTGCAATTGAGTAAAGATGAAACATTGGCTGCAATTGCTCATAAATCAATCAAGGAAGTAAATTACCATGTGCGTTTTTCGTCCGATTGGATTCGTCGTTTAGGCGATGGAACCGAAGAAAGTCATGCACGTGTTCAACAAGCTATCCATGATTTGTGGATTTTTACCGATGAGCTTTTTCATTTGACCGATGCCGATCTTGCTATGATTGAATCAGCCGTTGGAGTGGACGTATCGTCCTTGAAAGAATTATATTACAACAAGGTGAATCAAGTTCTCCTTGAATCGACCATCGAAATTCCTCAGGTTGAATACTTTCAAAAAGGAGGAAAACGTGGAGTTCATTCCGAACACATGGGGTATATTTTAACTGAAATGCAATTCATGCAACGAACTTATCCCAATATGACTTGGTAAATCAATTTAATCGGATGATGGAACCAGAAATTGATGCTGATTTATTGCCCATTTTGGATGCTGTTTCGGATCCCGAAATTCCTGTATTATCAATCGTTCAGATGGGTGTTGTTCGATCAGCGCATCATACCGACAATGGCATTTTCGTGGAAATAACTCCAACGTATAGTGGCTGTCCGGCGATGGATGTAATTGGCGATGATATCAAAAAGGCCTTCAAAACTGCTGGATTTGAATCACATGTAAAATTAATTCTATCTCCTGCTTGGACCACCGATTGGATTACGCCCAAAGGCAGAGAAGCACTCGAAAAATATGGCATTGCAGCGCCCTTAAATCCCGATGCCGATAAAGAAGCTTTATTAGGAAACAAACGCATTGTAAAATGTCCGCAATGTGGTTCTACAAATACCGTTTTAGTCAGCCAGTTTGGCTCCACTGCTTGCAAAGCATTATTCAAATGCGAAGACTGTTTAGAGCCTTT
>CALQJV010000187.1 GCA_943330985.1 Chitinophaga pinensis | reverse complement strand
ACACCTCTACGCTGAGGACATGAATCCAAAGCTGGACTCTTACTCTTAGTGGCGTTTGGCGTGCGACCTTTACGTACAAGCTGCTGGATAGTAGGCATGCTTTTAGGCGTTGATTTTATGAATATTAGAAACTATTTTATCTATTTTGCCCAATTTTTGGGAGCGCAAAGATAAGAACTACTTTCTAATTCACAACTAGATGTGTGAAAAATAATTCCACATTTATTTTTTTTCTTTCTCTTTTGGGAATTACGTACTTCATAATTCTCTTAAATGCTTATTAACAAGCATGTTTATATTGTTATAAATTTTTCGTATTTAATTTATCAGTTTAAAAGAATTAAGATTTTTTCATTGTTTACTTTTGCATCATGTCTGATAGTTTTTTAAATGATTTAAATCCAATTCAACGACAAGCCGTTGAAAATACCAAAGGGCCTGTAATGATTATTGCGGGAGCAGGTTCCGGTAAAACACGTGTTTTAACTTATCGCATCGCTCATTTGTTAAATTCTGGGGTTGATGCCTTTAATATATTGTCTCTTACGTTTACAAATAAAGCGGCTCGTGAAATGAAGGAACGTATTCACAAAATCGTGAAGGGTTCCGAAGCATCTAACCTTTGGATGGGAACATTCCATTCTGTTTTTGCTCGCATTTTAAGATTTGAAGCTGAAAAACTCGGCTACCCTTCCAATTTTACCATTTACGATACCGATGATTCCAAAAGTCTCATCAAAACAATTTTGGGTGAGATGCAATTGGACGATAAGATTTATAAACCTTCTCTCGTTTTAAATCGAATTTCAAATGCGAAGAATAATCTAATATCAGCCGCACAGTATCTAGCTCAGGCGGAAGTGTTGGACGAAGACCGTCAAGCAGGTAAACCCAAATTGGGCTTAGTCTACGAAGCATACGAGAAACGTTGTTTTAAAGCTTCCGCTATGGATTTTGATGATTTGCTTTTTAAAACAAACGTCCTTTTAAAAAAGTATCCCGAAGTACTTTATAAGTATCAACAGAAATTTCGATATATCCTCGTTGATGAGTATCAGGACACCAATTTTAGTCAATACCTAATCGTAAAAAAATTAGCGGCTATGTATCAAAATATTTGTGTAGTTGGTGATGATGCTCAAAGTATTTATGCGTTTCGTGGGGCCAATATTCAAAATATTTTAAACTTCGAGAAAGACTACCCGGAGCTTAAGGTATTTAAACTTGAACAAAATTATCGTTCTACCAAAACCATCGTTCAAGCCGCAAACAGTGTTATTCGAAACAATAAAGAACAATTAAAAAAAGTTGTATGGACAGATAATGTTGTTGGTGAACGTATTCGTTTACTAAAAGCAAGTACTGACAACGAAGAAGGAACAATGGTCGCAAATGGCATATTCGATTTAAGAATGAACATGCAATTGCCCAATAGCGATATTGCCATTTTATACAGAACAAATTCCCAAAGCCGGGCAATGGAAGAATCTCTAAGGAAACGAGGTATTCCTTATCGTATATACGGAGGTTTGTCGTTTTATAAACGCAAGGAAATTAAAGACCTATTAGCCTATTGCCGATTAACGATTAATCCGAATGATGAAGAAGCGCTGAAACGCGTTATCAATTATCCAGCCCGTGGAATTGGGAAAACCTCCCTCGAAAAGATCATTGTTGCTGCAGGACAACATGGTAAAAGTTTGTGGGATATTATTGAAGGGATGGCTTTGTATCGGCCTTTGAATGGAGCATCTGCACAAAAAATCATCGACTTTGTGACCATGATTAAGAGTTTTCAGCATGGTTTAAAGACTGCATCTGCTTACGATTTAGCGCTTCACATTGCTCGCTCATCAGGATTATTGAAGGAACTCGGAATTGACAAAACCCCTGAAGGAATTAGCAAACACGAAAATGTTCTGGAATTATTGAATGGTATTCAGGAGTTTGTTCATACACTTCCGGAAAGTGATGATGAAGTACCAGACCGTACTTTGGATGTTTTTATGCAAGACATTGCTTTACTTACCGATGCCGATGAGAATGAAAAAGAAGATCCTAACAGAGTTTCTTTAATGACTATTCATGCGGCGAAAGGATTGGAATATCCTGCGGTATTTGTAGTTGGCATGGAAGAGAATCTTTTTCCTTCTCAACTCTCATTAAATAGTCGTGAGGAATTGGAAGAAGAACGACGATTATTTTATGTTGCCATTACCCGCGCCGAAAAATACCTTACGTTATCAAGTGCAACAACACGTTATCGTTGGGGTCAAGTTACCCATGCTGAACCAAGTCGTTTTTTGGAAGAAATTGATCCCTCATTGTTAGATATTCCTGTTGCTTCCGAGCCGAAGGGCTTTTTAGATTTCAGTTCAGACAGAGAGGACTTTGGAGGATTTACACCTAGAAACACCTCAAGTGCATTCAAAACAAAGAGCACAAAACCGCAAGAATTAAATCCAATTCAACCAAAAAAAGGATTTACCCCTTTGAAAAAAATCAATCCCGATGCTCAGCCAATTGTCAATGCGAAATCAACGTTTATTGCCGATGATGTGAGTAAATTGCAAACAGGAATGGAGGTTGTTCATGAACGATTTGGTCCCGGTAAAGTGCTTAATATAGAAGGGCGGTCGGGAGAGTTAAAGGCGACCATCTTTTTTCAAGAAGTGGGACAAAAACAATTATTGCTTAAGTTTGCCCGATTGAAGATTAAAGAATAGACAATTTTCTTTCTATATTCGTTTTCATCATATAAATAAAACAGCTCATTAGTATATATTCGGGCAAGACAATTCAACAGCATTTCATGGAATACAATTCCCAAAGACCTCAACTTATTATTTCAGAATACGGCCGTCATATTCAACGTATGATTGATCATACCTGTGAAATTTCTGAAAAAGAAGAGCGTAATACAATGGCCCGATATATCATATCCGTAATGGGTCAATTAAATCCACACTTACGCGATGTTAGTGATTTCAAACACAAGCTTTGGGATCATTTATTTATCATGTCTAATTTTCGATTAGATGTAGATTCCCCTTATCCTATTCCTTCAAGAGAAAGTTTTCAAACGAAACCTGAGCGTATTCCATACCCAAATACGAACATCCGTTTTCGTCATTATGGGAAAATTATTGAAAAAGTAATTGATGAGGCCAATAAGGTAGAAGAAGGTCCAGTTCGCGAAGCCTTAATTGGTGCAATTGCTTATAATCTCAAAAAATCCTACCTCACTTGGAATCGCGATTCCGTTCAGGATGACCAAATTTTCAAAGATATGCATACACTTTCGGGTGGCTTACTTCAACCTGCCGAAGGTTCTAATATGATTGTTGTTGCTGAAGGAATTGCCCAAAATAATTCCCAACAACAAAGCAAGAAGTTTAATAAAGGAAGACAAAAACAGAAGAATTTCAAACGTAAATTTTGAAGTCATAATCAGCATTATATAAATGAATAGATTCGAAATTATTGGTGGTAAACGTCTTCATGGTGAGATCGTACCGCAAGGAGCTAAAAATGAAGCATTGCAAATTTTATGTGCCGTTTTATTAACTTCTGAACGCTGCGTCATTCATAATGTTCCTGATATTGTTGATGTCAATAAACTTATCGAGTTGCTTGGAGCATTAGGCGTTCTTGTCGAAAAATTGGGAAATGGTTCATGGGCTTTTACCGCAAATAATGTGGATGTAGACTTCATGGTTTCTGAAGAATTCAAGAAGAAAGGTTCTGCATTGCGCGGTTCAGTGATGATTGTTGGTCCGCTTCTTACCCGATTTGGTCGTGGGTACATTCCTAAGCCAGGCGGAGATAAAATTGGTCGCCGCAGAATGGATACCCATTTTATTGGCTTCCAAAATCTAGGAGCTACTTTCGATTTCGACAGCGTTGATAGTTTCTACAAAGTGGAAGCAAAAGAACTCAAAGGCGCTTTTATGT
>CALQJV010000186.1 GCA_943330985.1 Chitinophaga pinensis | reverse complement strand
CCGCTGTTGTTGGCTCCGATGGAAGATGTGAGCGACCCTCCCTTTCGTTTGGTTTGTAAACAATACGGTGCAGATATGATGTACACCGAGTTTATTTCTTCGGAAGGATTAATTCGGGATGCGGCAAAAAGCAAAAAGAAACTCGATATTTTTGAGTACGAACGTCCCATAGGCATTCAGCTTTTTGGCAGCGATATCGACTCCATGCGCGAAGCCGCCGAAATTGCCGCAGCGGCCGAACCCGATTTAATCGACATCAATTATGGTTGTCCGGTGAAAAATGTTGCTTGCAAAGGCGCGGGTGCTGCATTATTACAAAATATCCCGAAGATGGTATCGATGACGAAAGAAATCGTGAATTGCACCACACTTCCGGTTACGGTAAAAACTCGATTGGGTTGGGACGATACCACGAAGAACATCATGGAAGTGGCCGAACGCCTTCAAGATATTGGCATTAAAGCACTAACGATTCATGGTAGAACACGTGCACAATTGTATAAAGGCCCTGCCGATTGGCAATTGATAGGTGAAGTGAAAAACAATTCACGTATTCAGATTCCGATCTTTGGCAATGGTGACGTTGATTCTCCTGAAAAAGCTATCGCAATGCAAGCGCAATATGGCGTTGATGGTGTAATGATTGGTCGTGCAAGTATTGGATATCCTTGGATTTTCAATGAGATTAAACATTTCATGCGAACCGGCGAGAAATTGAGTCCACCAACCATTGCCGACCGCGTAAAAGTTTGTCGAACACATTTGGATGCCTCCATCGAATGGAAAGGCGATGTTTTAGGTATCATTGAAATGCGCCGACATTATACCAATTACTTCAAAGGCATTCCACATTTTAAAGAATACCGCATGCAATTAGTTACTCTGAACTCTTACGTTGAAGTTCAAGCGGTACTAAATGAAATTGAATCTGTATTGGGAAATCTCCCAACTGAAATTAACAATTGATTATGCTTCAACAACCAGTAAACAGAACCGAACTTGAAAAATTAGGGGAATTTGGTCTTATCGACCACCTCACAATCGGATTTCAAATTCAAAATAAAAGCAGTAAAAAAGGCATTGGTGATGACGCGGCAGTTCTAAATTTTGGCGATCGCGATATATTGGTTTCGACCGATATGCTTGTTGAGGGCATTCATTTCGATCTAACCTATATGCCACTGAAGCATCTTGGATACAAGGCGGCAGTTGTTAATTTTTCGGATATCTACGCCATGAACGGCATTCCTGAGCAACTTACCATTGCACTCGCTTGCTCGAACCGCTTTCCGGTTGAAGCTTTAGAGCAATTGTATGAAGGCATTGAAATGGCCTGCAAAAATTATGGAGTTGATTTAGTTGGAGGCGACACAACCTCATCGCTTTCGGGTTTGGTTTTAAGTTTAACAGCCATTGGAAGTGTTGAAAAAGACAAAGCAGTAAAACGCGATGGGGCTAACAAAGGCGATTTACTTGTTGTTTCGGGCGATTTAGGTGGAGCTTATGTTGGATTGCAATTGCTTGAAAGAGAGAAATCAGTGTTTATTGATCATCCCGATGCACAACCCGATTTGGAAGGAAACGATTATATCTTAGAGCGACAATTGAAACCTGAAGCTCGTCGCGATATTATAGAGTTGCTTGCTGAGATTGGTGTAACTCCCACTTCCATGATTGATATTTCGGATGGTTTAAGTTCCGAGATACTTCATCTTTGCAAAAGTAGCAATGTAGGTTGCGCGCTTTACGAAGATAAAATCCCCATTGATGCTACGACCTATAACATGGCGCGTGAATTTGAACTCGACCCAACCGTTTGTGCATTGAGTGGCGGAGAAGATTACGAATTACTTTTTACCATCAAACAAGACGATTTCGAAAAAGTGAAAGGCAGCATGCTTCTTTCGATTATTGGACACATGACCGATGCCGATGAAGGAGCAGTGCTTGTTGATAAGAGCGGTGGCGTTCATCCATTAAGTGCTCAAGGATGGAATAGTTTCCAAGGAGATAATGAGTAATCGAATGCCAAAAGCAATTTGGATTATTTGGATAGTCTGTGTTAGCTGCAGTTTAAATTTATCTGCGCAGGGAATTCGACATCTCGAAATTCCTAAATCCAAAATCCCTGCTGCAATAATTTCGCATATAGCTTATACGCTCGAATACAACGAAACGCATGAGCAGGCAAGTTGGGTGGCCTATGTTTTAACGAAAGAAAGAACCGTTCGAGTAGCCGAAAGAACAAATAAGTTCCTTTCCGACCCAATGGTTAAAACAGGAAGTGCCGACAATGGAGATTACGCTAAATCGGGTTACGACAGAGGGCATTTGGCTCCTGCTGCCGATATGGGTTGGTCTGCGGCAACTATGGCGGAATCGTTTTATTTTAGCAATATGAGTCCGCAGGTTCCCGCGTTTAATCGTGGAATTTGGAAGCGAACCGAAGAGCTTGTTCGCACATGGGCAATTGCATACGATTCACTCTACATTGTAACTGGACCCGTGTTAATCGGTAATTTGCCTTCCATTGGAGCAAATCATGTTTCCATACCCAATTATTATTACAAAGTCATTCTCGACTACCATCGTCCCGAAGTGAAGGCTATCGGAATAATAATGGGAAACGCAGATTCTTCGGAGCCCATTCAACATTTTGCGGTTTCGGTAGATAGTGTTGAGCATCTTACCGGAATAGATTTCTTTCCATTATTGAATGATGTTGAAGAATCGAAACTCGAGAAACAAAGTTGCATTTCTTGTTGGCAATGGGATGGGCATTCAAGTAACTCAGGAAGCGTTTCACCACATAAGGATTCGGGGAAATCAGAAAACCAGACAGGTGAAGCAGTGCAATGCACCGGTACAACAAAATCGGGGAATCGCTGTAAACGCATGACAAAAGACTCCGATCACCTGTGTTCTCAACACAAATAAAATCGGCTTAAAGAACGAATTTCCTCTGCCGATTCAATGAAAATTATTTACCTAGAGTGTTCCTCTTCGTTCTTGTTCGCGTTCTATGGCTTCGAATAAAGCTTTGAAATTTCCTTTTCCAAAAGCACGTGCTCCACGGCGTTGAATAATTTCAAAAAAAAGCGTTGGACGATCTTCAACCGGCTTGGTAAATAATTGAAGCAAATAACCTTCATCATCGCGATCAACTAAAATATTCAAGCGACGAATATCTTCCATGTCTTCTTCGATATCTCCAACACGTGCATGAAGATCGTCGTAATATGAACCAGGAACTTCTAGGAAATCTATTCCCCTACTTCGTAAATCTGCAACCGTTTCAAGAATATTATCGGTAGCAACTGCGATATGTTGCACACCTGGTCCATGATAAAAATCTAAATACTCTTCAATCTGAGAACGCTTCTTTCCTTCGGCTGGTTCATTAATAGGAAATTTCACGAATCCATTTCCATTGGAAACAACCTTCGACATTAAAGCAGAATATTCGGTTGAAATATCTTGATCATCGAACGAGATGATGACTTTAAATCCAAGAACATCCTCGTAAAATTTCACCCAGGTATTCATTTCTCCCCAACCTACATTCCCAACACAATGGTCAATGTATTGAAGTCCAACGGGCTTTGTAGCTGTTTTCGTTTTTGCAGGTGAATATCCCGGTAAAAATGCGCCCGTATAATTTTTACGTTCCACAAAGGTGTGAATCGTTTCTCCGTATGTATAAATTGATGCTGTTCTGACTTCTCCAAATGAATCATTGCTGACCTCAAAAGGAATCGCTAAACGAGCTCCACGTTTCATCGTTTCTGCAAGTGCTTTTTCAGCATCATCCACCCAAAGAGCAAGAACTTTAACTCCATCGCCATGTTTTTTAACATGTTCTGAGATGGCGCTATCGGGATGGAGAGATGTGGTTAAAACCAAGCGAATTTTCCCTTGCTGAAGAACATATGATGCACGATCCTTTATACCTGTTTCTG
>CALQJV010000185.1 GCA_943330985.1 Chitinophaga pinensis | reverse complement strand
GCATTGAAACATGCTCGTGTTATGATTCACCAACCAATGGGTGGTGCTCAAGGACAAGCTTCGGACATCGAAATTACCGCACGCGAAATTCAAAAATTGAAAAAAGAATTATACGACATTATTGCCGGACATTCAGGTCAAGAATTCGATAAAGTGGAGAAAGACAGCGACCGCGATTATTGGATGACTTCAGATGAAGCCAAAGCATATGGAATGATTGATGAGATTTTGACAAGAAAGAAATAAATTTTTAATGGAACGGATTAAAGAGAAGTGCTCATTTTGTGGGAGAAGCAAGAAAGAAACAGCCATACTGATTGCAGGTTTGGATGCTTTTATATGTGATGCTTGCGTTACACAGGCCTTTCAAATTGTATCCGAAGAAATTAACGAACGTAAAGATGGTTCAGTTAAACAGGAACTTACGCTTTTAAAACCTTCCGAAATTAAATTGCATTTGGATGAATACGTAATTGGCCAAGACGAAGCCAAAAAGGTGCTGTCTGTTGCGGTTTACAATCATTACAAACGTCTTTCTCAGAAGAATTTTAAGAAAGATGAAGATACCGAAATTGAAAAATCCAACATCATTTTAGTTGGGGAAACAGGAACTGGGAAAACGCTTCTTGCACGAACTATATCTAGAATACTGAATGTACCTTTCTGCATTGCCGATGCTACGGTTCTTACGGAAGCAGGTTATGTGGGTGAAGATGTAGAAAGTATTCTTGCACGTTTGCTTCAAGCCGCCGATTATAATGTAGAAGCAGCACAGCGTGGCATCGTATTCATTGATGAAGTTGATAAAATTGCACGAAAAAGCGATAATCCTTCTATTACGCGTGATGTGTCGGGAGAAGGTGTGCAGCAAGGTTTGTTGAAATTGTTGGAAGGTTCTGTGGTGAATGTGCCGCCTCAAGGTGGTCGTAAACATCCTGAACAAAAAATGGTCGCAATCGATACCCGAAATATTCTATTTATTTGTGGAGGTGCTTTCGACGGAATTGATAAAAAAATTGCCCGTCGTGTTCATAGTCAAACCATCGGATATGCAAGCAATCAAGAAACCGAAGCTATCGATAAAGAGAATTTGCTTCAGTACATCAACCCGCAAGATTTAAAAAGTTTCGGACTTATTCCAGAGCTCATCGGTCGTCTTCCGGTGCTAAGTCATCTCGATCCATTGGATGCAGATGCTTTAAAACGGATTCTCACTGAACCCAAAAATGCGCTCATTAAACAGTATAAAAAATTGTTTAGCATTGATAATGTTGAAATTGATTTTGATGACGATGTGCTTGATTTTATTGTGGAAAAAGCACATGAATTTAAATTGGGAGCTCGTGGACTTCGCTCAATTTGCGAAGGGATAATGACCGATTTAATGTTTGAGTTACCATCAAAACCCAACGTGAAAAAGTATACCGTAACGGCAGAATATGCGAAAGCTCGTTTCGAAAAACTGAAAATAAGTCATCTAAAAGCAGCTTAATTTTACTTGCCGCAATTGCAACCCGGAGAAATGAATATTTCGGTTTGTGGTAATTGTTCCAATACATCTTCACGTTCCGAATCGGTAAGTAAAATAGCCCGCATATCGAGGTATTTCAGTTTGTTCAGGTTTTGAATACTCTCAGGAAGTAAGGTGATGTCATTTCCCCAAATCTGCAAAAACTCCAAGTTGCTTAATTCCCCAATTTCGAAAGGGAGCGCTTGGATTTTATTTTTACCTAAGTCCAGATAACGAAGCTTACTTAAACCAACAATCTCTTTTCCAATAACTTCAATTTGATTACTCCCTAAGCGAAGAATTTCTAATTGCTGCAAACTGCTAATTTCATTTGGAATACGCTCGATTTTATTTCCGATCAAATCCAGTTCGCGTAAATTCTTAAAATTGAAAACTTCTGCCGGTATTTGTTTATACCCTTTTCTCCTAAGTTTTAAGCGAAATACCGAGTCTGGCTGCATTAAGGCTTGCGACATGCTTGTGAAAACCTTTCCCTGTGTTGAGAAGTCTGGTTGA
The DNA here is from genome assembly GCA_943330985.1 of Chitinophaga pinensis. Next base: position 1,942 of record CALQJV010000185.1, on the reverse strand, counting down.
GAATAAACAGTATTTGTAAGTGAAAAGAAAATAGCTAGAAGCAATAACCGAAACAAATACATTCTCATACAGATAGATTTTTAAGTGCTTCTAACTTGTCTTTTTTCAATTGTTCACGAAGTTCGTCAATTCCGTTAAAACGAAACTCATCTCGAATTCGTGTAATCATTTTCACTTTTATTTCTTTCCCGTAAAGATCGTTATCAAAATCGAATATATGAACTTCAATAGTTCGAACTTTTTCATCGGTAACCGTAGGCCTAAATCCAATATTCATCATTCCATTGAAAATGGCATTTTCAACAATAACATGAACTGCGTATACTCCATTTGCAGGAATTAGTTTTTTATCAGGTACTATTTCAAGATTGGCAGTTGGAAATTCAATCTTTCTGCCCAATTGCCTTCCTTTAATTACTTTTCCATTAAACGGGTACGCATAACCCAAATACCGATTAGCGGTTTGTATGTCTCCTTTTCTTAAGGCTGCCCTAATTTTAGTAGAACTCACAGCCACCTGATCGATGTCTTGTGCCGGAATTTCCTCGACTTCAAAACCATATTTAGGTCCGTAGTTCAACAAATGATCAAAACAACCTTCCCTATTTTTTCCAAAATGATGATCATATCCGATAACCAGTTTACGTGTGTGAACAACGTCGACTAATATCTTTCTGATAAATTCTTCGGATGTCAATGAAGCAAATGTGCTATCGAATGGAATAATGAGTAAATGATCAACACCTAATTGTTCTAGACGTGCAATCTTTTCGGGCAATGTATTTAAAAATTCAAGTTCCGTATTATTCGGCTGCAAAACCATGCGTGGATGTGGATGATAGGTAATGACTACCGACTGCCCAGCAAATTTCAACGATAATTCTTTTAAGCGCGCAATGATGGTTTGATGCCCAAGATGAACACCATCGAATGTTCCGGAAGTTACAACTGGAAAAGACAAGTTTGGGAAATCGTAAAGATTGTAATATATCTGCACTTAAGTATAATGTGGATGTGGCAAACCTAATTCAAAATTGCTTAATTACAAATACTAAGTTCCTATGATAAAATCGCAAGAGTCAAAGCATGGAAAACCTAATAAAATTGAGGTTTGTTTATAAAAATATAAATTTTCCTTGTGCTTTTTTTAAAAGAACATTTTCTCTAAAGAAATTTCGATTAATTTCGCGGCGGATTTCAGAGAACTCTGATTCAAATAAAAATATTTTTATGGCTCTTAGTACTGGTAAAATTGTACAGGTAATCGGTCCGGTGATCGATGTTAGCTTTGATACAGAAAGCAACAAACTGCCTAATATCCTCGATGCACTTGAGGTAACCCGCGCAGATGGACAGAAATTAATCATGGAATGTCAACAGCACGTTGGAGAAGATACCATTCGCGCAATTTCCATGGATGCAACCGATGGCTTGAGCCGCGGAATGGTGGTAACGGCTACAGGTCAGCCTATTACTATGCCCATTGGCGATCAAGTGAAAGGACGTCTTTTTAATGTTGTGGGGGATGCAATTGATGGAATTGGTGATACTGACCGTACTGGCGGTTATTCAATCCACCGTGAACCACCTCGTTTCGAAGACCTTTCTACTTCAAAAGAAATTCTATTTACAGGTATTAAAGTAATTGACTTGATTGAGCCTTATTCAAAAGGAGGTAAAATTGGTCTCTTTGGTGGTGCAGGTGTAGGGAAAACTGTATTGATTCAGGAATTGATTAACAACATCGCTAAGAACTACGGAGGTTTATCTGTGTTTGCGGGTGTTGGTGAGCGTACTCGTGAAGGGAATGACCTTTTGCGCGAGTTCATCGAATCTGACGTAATTAACTACGGTAAAGAGTTCAAGCATTCGATGGAAGAAGGCGGATGGGATCTTTCTAAGGTAGATATGAAAGCGTTGGAAGAATCAAAAGCTACTTTGG
>CALQJV010000184.1 GCA_943330985.1 Chitinophaga pinensis | reverse complement strand
GCTGTAAAGAATTCATTTTGGGCCATCGAAATCAAACCCATTGAAATAATGAAAATGGAAGTAAATAGTTTCTTCATGTTTTTAGATTTGCAGCAAACCTAACACGTCAATTGAAACCGCAGGTAAATTCAATTTTACCTTTAAGAGTTTTAATGATTATTAAAATGTTAAGCAACCGAAACATACAATTAACATTCAATTAGAATTCAATAATATAAGTTTATAGGCCGTTATTTTACCTCTAGATTTCAGATGAACGACCTTAAAAAATTATTAACTCAACGATGAATATTTAAATGTTAAATTACTTTGAATCTATAATAATTAGCTTCATTAATGAATTAATAATTTCTTTTTCTTCTCAAAATGAAAAAAATGTGCGTTCAAAATTTATAAGTCATGCTAACCGAGAAGGTAGGTGCAAACTTCGAAACCCAAATTAGGTTATCAATTTCTTTATCAAGCAGTTTGTTGTTATTACGATCTTGAAAGAAAAACAATTTCTGAGACAGACCATCGCGAACAAAAAACTTAATTTCTAATTTTTGTTTCATCAATGTTTTGCCCAATTGAATATCCAATACCGTTCTTCCATTCTCAAAAATATCGGGTTCATTGATATTACCTACAATAGCGATTCGAGAACCTACACGGTTAATCGCTGCTGAAAATGAAAAGCCATTGTCTTTATTGGCATATAGGATTCCCGCATTAAATACATAAGGCGATTGCCCTTGTAATGATCTATAATCGGATATTGAACCAACAATATTCGAAACATTCACTTTCGATTTTATAAAAGCACAATTCGAATACAGTGTTAAATCATTTAAAAAATGAGTGTCTGATTTTTTCAACAGGTCTCCTAGGATTGTACGAAATTCAAATTCAACTCCATAGTTGTTTGCTTTTTCAACATTTTTATAAGAAACCTCATTGACTACATCGGCACGCGATATTTGTTCGATAGGATTGATAAACGATTTATAGAATCCCGTAATTGAAACCAATTGCCCTCTGCCAGGGTAAATTTCGTAACGAATATCATAATTATGAATTAATGCTCGCTTTAAAGTATCGTTTCCAGAATAAACAAACTGTGTATTGAAATCAAAAAACGCAAATGGAGCTAATTCTCTGAACTCTGGTCTATTTAGTGTTTGCGAATAGCTTGCACGAATATTCTGTTTTTCATTCAATGAAAAAACGGCATTTGCCGAAGGGAGAACATCTACTTTTTGAGTATTAATTTCAAGTTGACTATTGTTATCGAGGGTGGAAGACAAGAGTTGATTAAACGATTCTAAACGCGCACCCCAAATTAGTCGGAACCAATTTTTATAACGTGTATTAATCATGATATAACTCGAAATCAAACGCGAACCTGCTGTATAAGAATCGGTGTTTTTAGTAGCGTCTTTTAGTTTAAATCCTCCAACACCTGGCGCAATTAACCCCATATTTTGAGGAGCAAAAATTTGGTCTTCGGGTAAATAATTCAAGCTGTCTTTAAAATGAATTGAACCAGAGCCACCTCCCAAAGTTGAATATTGGGTATACCCTAATTGACGTGCTGCAAAATCTCGGTCTCTTTGTTGAAAATAGCCTCCAATTTTTAATTCATTTTTAAGATAATCCGTAATTTCAATCGGATAAGAAACATCGGCTTTGATACTATAAACCTGCTCTTTACTTTCAGAAAAGAACATACCTCCACCATAATCGGAACCTACACCTGATTTAGAAATATTAGCAGTGTATATAGTATCACGTAAGTTCGGATCTGACGGATCATTAAAATGATCGTATCGCGAATAAATGTTTCTGCGCAGGTTGGGAATAGAACGTTGGATTGCACTGTATGAACTAACCCAATTTACTTTCAGTTTTGTTGAACCAATCAAATGTTCTCCTATAAGCTGTCCAGTATAAATGCGATTGCTTGTAAACCACTGAGCAGTTGAACGAATCAATAAGGGATTGCTTTCCAATGGAGTTGGGGTTCCTTCGCGACGAATAACACGATCGTCGGCATTGATACTAAGCAGATTTTTAAATGAGATGGTGTTATTTATATTTGCTTTGAGCGTCATATTTGCCAACAAACCAGCAAGTGTTTGAGTTGCATAACTGTTATCTGTATACGAAAAATCTATTTGCGTTGGAACGTCCAAATTACTGCTGCTTGTGTATCCTTTTCGATCGGTAATGAGATAATTGTTTATGCGTTGGTAAGATGCTGCAACTACCAAACCTAATAGGTCTTTTTCTTTGCGTCGAAACGTATGGCCTAAGGAATATTGCATGTTTAGGTTAGGGGCAAAATTGGAAGATGTAACTCCCCAGTTGTTTGTAAAATTTTTTCCAAGTTCAGCTTGTTCAGAGGGCAAGGTTGGAAAATCTTTCTGGGATGGAATAGCTGCCGGAAGTGCTCGCGTGCCATCATCGATTCCAAGCCAATCGAGTTTTCCACCTGTATAACTCAGCTTGGTTTTTCCAGTCGTCATGCTGTTATAGCCCGAACTGATACTAAACGATTGGAAATTTTCTTCGGGAATACTCTTGGTATTTATTTGAATAATTCCACCCGCAAATTCGGAAGGCATATCGGGTGTTGCGGTTTTGTTGATTACGATATTGTCGAGCATGTTGGCTGGAAAAATATCGAATGAAAAAGCTTTTCGATCGCTTTCAGAACTTGGCAAAGGCGCGCCATTGATGTAAGCTGCATTATAACGATCGTTCAAACCACGAATTATCACAAATTTATTATCCTGAATACTTGCTCCACTAATTCTGCGAAGCACATCACTTGTTGTTCTGTCGGGCGTTTTCTTGATTGTTTCTGCAGAAATTCCATCCGATACAGATGCCGCGTTTTTTTGTTGAAGATAAAGCGCATTCACCGATTCACGTTTTGCTTCTGCCTCAATGATGACTTCCTTTAAATCGGTTTTTACTCCTTCTAAGACAATGTTTACTGTTGTTGAATTTCCATTGCTTACTTCCACCCCTGTGAGAATCTTTTTCGAAAATGAAACCATCGAACAAACAACTTTGTAATTGCCTGCATCTAAATTCCCCAATCGAAACTTCCCATCCAAATCGGTCATGGTTCCAAGAGTTGTACCTTCGATGAAAACACTTGCTCCTGGCAATGTTTCCCCTGTAGATTTATCGATTACGGTTCCTATTATACTTCCTTTGCTTTGAGCGTCAGCAACTAAACTGAACATCAATAACAAGATTGAAAAGAATGTGACTAAATACGTTTTCAATGGATTCAATTTGGTATTATTCAGGTGCAAAATTGAATCTTTAAAATAGACCAAATATGAATTCTATGTTAAGCGCAGAATATTAAAATTGTCATTTGTTCATTTTAATTTAACATTAAAGGCAGCATTGTTGAGTCGTTACAAACAATAAATCAATAGTTTAATTTGATATGTTTAAAAAATTATTTCCACCGAAACAAATTGCTTAACCTCAAACTAAGAAAAGAAAATCGTTATTATAAAACACCAATTAAAAACCATATTTTAAGTGGTTTAAATAGGTTAAATTCAATGTTTATTTAATTGCTTTAAATATGTATTGATCATAAAAATTCCATCTTAAGAATTCGTTGTAATGATCCTTCAATCTTGATTCAATGCGGCATTTTAAAACATGCAATTGACTCCATACTTGAAAGTCATTATTATGCAAATTGTTTTCATACTTTGACAATTTATAGTTCACTCTTTCGAGAGCCAATTTTAGTAGATAATGTTTCTTTAATAATTTTTTCATTAACAATTGAATTCATTTTTTAATTCGATTATCAGGAAATCATTTCCAAAATTACAGCTACATTTTTCACTGATCCTATTCTTTTAGCGATCTGTTTTTGATTTTGAAAAACAAGCATGGTAGGAATTTGTCTAATGTTATATTCCATGGCCAACTCCATAAAATCATTCACTTT
>CALQJV010000183.1 GCA_943330985.1 Chitinophaga pinensis | reverse complement strand
TGCAGGTTGAGTGCATGATTGAATAGAAGCACTACCTCCAAAACCGTCATTATCAGCATCTAAATACCAAGTGCTTGCTACAGTTACAGAAACAGAAGTACTTGCATTGCCTGTGCATCCTGTTCCATCTCCTACTGTTACACTGTATGTTCCACCAGAAGAGGCTACAATCGATGCTGTGGTTGCACCAGTTGACCAAGTGAATGTAGTGCCTCCAGTTGCCGTTAACGTAACATTTTCGCCTTGGCAGAATGTTGTTGGTCCGTTTGCGGTAATTCCTGCTGTAACTCCGTTTCCAGTTCCAATACTAATTGCAATTGGTGTAGATGTTACAGGCCCACAATCAGGACTTGGAGTGATGGTTTGAGGGAATGTGATTGACCAATTATTGATTGTTCCAAGATCGGCTGCACCGGCATCAATAACACGTAATTTCCAGGTCCCATTTGCATTGATTGAACCATTTCCTAATCCAGCAAAGCTTGTTTTGGTCATTGTTGACGTACACGTTGTAAATACAGACTGCCAAGGTTTGTATGTACCTGTATATGGAGCTCCTGTTGTTGGTATTTGTGCGGTTCCAGCATCACTAAAGATTGTATTGGTGAAATTATCACCACTGCTGCCAACTGCATTTGCAAGTCCTAGAAGGTCTCCATTTGGAGCTTCCAAAAAGAGTCTCAAGTCACCATCCCATGTATGTGTGATATTTACTTTAATGCTAATGCCAGTTGATGAAACCGACGAAGGAAGGCCGCTAGTTGTTATGCTGCTAAATGCTCCAGTACAAGAATTGTCTGGAATGCTTGCCACGGTTGTATTGGTAAGCGTTACAGCCGGTCCAACAGTACTCGAGATTCTTGCGGAGTAATTGCCCGATGTTGAAGCAGTGTATGTTGTAGCTGTTGCACCCGAAATAACAACGCCATCTTTCAACCATTGAATAGCATATCCTGGAGAAGCGTTGGCAGTTAAGGTAACGGGTTGGCAAGAGTTTGTAGCAGATGCACTTACACTAACTGCGGCTGAAGCTACATTAATTACAACTGGAGAGGAAGTGAATGTATTTCCACAAAGTAAGGTACTCAAAGTGTAAGAGCCACCTAAAGATGCAACGTAGCTTGAATTAGTTGCGCCAGCGATTGCTTGTCCATTGAAATTCCATTGGTAATTAGAGAGTGTATTTGCATTCAAAGTCAAAGAACCTCCTGAACAAAATGTTGAAGAGCCATTGTATGAAATAGTCGGGTTTGCTGCGAGAGAATTTGCGCCAACTCCAACTGCATACCAAGCGGCAGTAGTAGCAATTACCTCTGGAGAACAAGCGCCGTAAAGATCGGTTGCAGCTTGAATAGAATAGGTGCGTGCATCGGCGTATTGAGCAGTTGAAGTAAGGTAAGTTGTTAAACAACGATAAGCAATTGCAGCCGCCTTATCTATTCCAATACCGCTTACACTGAATGCATTTCCAATATCATTGGTTCCAGAGCCACCCATTGAAAGCAAATAAAACCAGTAATTCTGAACACCACTGTTGTAATGCACGCCACCATTATCGCCAGTTCCAGTATACCAATAAGTTCCAAGATAGGTGTCTGGTTGGGTATAGAGATTAGGATTGCTCATGCTCCGAAATGGGGCACCAATATCTTCCCCTATTAACCAATCGGCTAGGGAAGGTGTTGCGTAAAATTCGATGGCTGTTCCGAAAATATCGCTGAAGCTTTCGTTCAATGCACCACTTTGGTATGAATAAACAAGTGCAGCCGTTTTTTCTGTTAGACCATGGGTAATTTCATGTCCCGAAATATCCATCGATGTTAGTGGACTGTATGTAGCATCTCCATCTCCATAAGTCATGCGGGTTCCATCCCAATAAGCATTTACATAATTCGTACTATAGTGCACATAGTTGATGAGTTTGAATCCAGCATTATCAATACTATTTCGGTTAAATTTATTAAGGTAGAAATCGTATGTTTTTTCTGCACCAAAATGAGCATCGGTAGCATATTGATCCTTGTTGGTGTTTACATTGTTCCAAATATTATCAGCATCTGTAAAATCAACAGCCGAAGTATAGGTTGTTCCTTTTTGTAAGTTATATGTTTCGATACCTAATCCACGAGAAGTTTCCCTTAATCGGTAAGTGGTTCCAGTGTTATCAGTTTTAATGGTTTGTGTTCCTGAATATGCGGTAACAGCAGAACCTATAACTTCCGTTTCGTGAATACGATCTTCGGAAGAAATAACTGCACCCGTTTGTGCATCGATAAAAACATATTTTCGGGATACGGGCTCTTGGGCATATATATCGAAACGATATGCTAAGCGGTAATTTGATTTTCCAGCATCTACAATGAATTTTTCTGCTGTCGGATAGAATGTAGCTTTCGGGTCGTTCTGTTCTTTTTTGATGTATGCTTCTTCATCGGCCAATTGCCATTTGTATGTCTTGGCTCCAACAAATTTCATTGCCAAATTGAGTGCAGCTTCATTCGAAATGGATGCTTCAGCAATTGCATTTATTTCGGTGGTAGTTTCTCCATTGAAACTATGCACCATACCATTTTTGGTATGAGCAATTAACATGGTTCCTTTTACAGGGATGCCTTTGAATATCTGAATATAGCGGTAATGAACAAATCCAATATTGTCAGTTTCTTTCTGTAATAATTGAAATGAAAAATCACCGAGCTGATAGTTTCTGTTTAAGAAATTGGGGAAGTCAGAAACCGCCGGGCGATCATTTTCTTGAAAAGTCAGAAATGATGGAATTCTGGAATTCGGATTGAAGCTCGACGAGGAAGCAGAATTTCCATGCTTTGTTTGTGCTTGGATTTGGTTAATTACACAGAGGAAAACTGAAATAATTAGAATTTGTAGATTCAATTTCATAGATGTCTTTTATTACGACCACAAAAGTAATGGAAAAAATTTGAGTAAATCAAATTAAAATTTGCAAAAAGTTAATGAAGTCTTTTTCATCAAGGTTTCCATTCCTTTTTTACATTTACACTTTCAATTCCCTAAAATTATTTTTAAAAATGAAATCTCGTTTACTAATCAGATCACTAATAGTCCTATTTATTGGCATTACAGGATTTGCAAAAGCCCAAGTTAGCAACTTAGAAAGTTTCGAATCGACACAATTTCTTCCTGCAAATTGGACTGCGGTAAGTAATATTTCACTTTGGACGCGTCGAACAACTGGAACAAATCCAACCTGTAATCCTCATTCGGGTGCAGGAATGGCTCGATTTAATAGTAGAACCCCAGCTTCTCTTGATTCAACGCAAACCATTGCAAGCCCTGTAATCGATTATTCAAATCGTGGAGATTCGGATGCTCCTTTCAGTTTTTGGATTTATCGCGATACTGCAAAAGTTGGAAATTACGATAGTTTGGAAGTTTTATTTAATACGACTCCTGTTTTGAATGGAGCAATTTCACTAGGATCAATTGCAAGATGCGCATTAATTGCTATCCCCGATACACATTCTATTAGTGGCTGGTATCAATATACATTTTATGCCCCTTTTGGTTTCAATTCTCCATCAAATTATTTCTTATTGAAAGGATATAATAAAGCAGGAAATAATATTCACATTGATGATGTTTCTTGGACTTCTTTTCCAAGCTTTTGCGAAGGAATTCCTAATGCTGGTTCAATTTCATCTTTACTATCGGTTATTTGTGATGGAGGCGGTTCTACAACACTCAATTTATCAAATCAAACAACAGGTTTTGATGGCTTAAATATTCAATGGCAATCAACATTAGATTCGAATGGAACTTGGACGGATATAGGAAATGGAACACCGTCGATTTTATCCGATTCACTCACTTCAATAACCTATTTTCGTGTTGTACTTGGATGTTCATTTTCATCCTTATCAGACACAAGCTCTGTTTATACAGTTTATGTAAGCGATCTTCCAAAGCCTATCATTTCTATTGACCCTCCTGC
>CALQJV010000182.1 GCA_943330985.1 Chitinophaga pinensis | reverse complement strand
ATATTGAATCTAGAAAACTCATTGGTAAACGTATTTATTAGCGAGCTTCGCGATTCATCGATTCAAAAAGACCGGATGCGCTTTCGTCGCAATCTCGAACGATTGGGAGAGATCATGGCTTACGAAATAAGCAAAGAACTCGATTATGTGGTTCGCGACGTTGTAACTCCATTAGGCATTGCGCCAACTCCTGTTTTAAAAGATCAACCCGTTATTGCCACCATTTTAAGAGCTGGTTTGCCTGTGCATCAAGGCATGCTTAACTATTTCGATAATGCCGAGAATGCTTTTGTTTCTGCATACCGCAAACACCATAAGGACAACTCTTTCGAGATTAAAGTTGAATACATGAGCTGTCCCGACTTAAACGACAAGGTGTTGATTTTATGTGACCCAATGCTTGCCACTGGACAATCGATGTTGCTCGCTTATAAGGCATTGCTTCAACGCGGAAAACCCAGACATATACATGTGGTTGGATTAATTGCGAGCACTGTTGGATTGGATTACGTAAAAAGTCATTTCCCTGAAAACACAAGCTTTTGGATGGGTGCTGTTGATGAAGAACTAACTGTAAAATCGTACATCGTTCCTGGTTTAGGTGATGCGGGCGATTTGGCATTTGGAATTAAAATTTGATTCTGAAGCAATTTGATGGGGATAAAACGTTTCCAAAATTACAGAATCATCATATTTTTTCTTCCTATAAACCATGTCCACCCTATTCAAATTATTGCCTTTATTTTTGTTGAGCATGGTTAAATTTGTGGTGGGAGTTCCATCTGCTTTTGCCGCTTTTCAATTTAACTTTTGGGAACTATTGCTTTTTGCTATTTCTGCAGGCTCAATGGGCGTTACCGTTTTTATGTTCTTCAGCGATTGGCTTTTTGCCGTTTGGGATGCTTTTAAATATCGTTTCTTTCCCAAAAAAGAACCTGTAAAAAAGAAGATTTTCACTCGTCAATCGCGCATATTTGTTCGCATCATTAAAAAGTATGGACTTCCCGGCATTGCATTGATAACACCGACCATTATTTCCATTCCCATTGGCACTTTACTCGCCCGCCGTCTCTATCCAAACAGAAAAAAAGTATATAGCTATTTACTAGTATCGGTAGTAATTTGGTCGTTTATACTTTCTCTAATCCTTCATTTCCCCAAAATATTAAGCAATTTCTAAATGTCAATCCAACACCTCTTCTTCGATCTCGACCGCACCATTTGGGATTACGAAACGAATTGCCGCGAAACCCTCGACGATTTGCATGATACATATTTGATTCATGCTGTACAAGAAGACAAAGATACCTTCGCCAAAATATTCAAATTTGAGAATACCTTGCTTTGGGATGCTTTTACGGCCAATAAAATCGACAAGGAATACCTTCGTCAGAATCGCTTTCTAAACACCATAAAGCGTTTGGGTTTAAACGACTCTGAACTAGCATTAACATTGGAAGACGCATACATTGAGGTAACTCCCGCTAAACGAAGACTATTACCCGGTGCGCTCGATACACTTACAGAACTTTCGAACCGGTATACGCTTCACATTATTACTAATGGTTTTGAAGACGTTCAGAACTTCAAACTCATTAATTGCGGCATTCGTGATTTTTTTCAAGAAGTAATTACCAGCGATGGAGCACAATCTCGAAAACCCAATCCCGAAATTTTTGAATATTCATTGCTGAAAGCAGGTGCAGAAAAACATAATAGCATGATGATTGGCGATGATCCCGAAGTCGATATTGTTGGTGCTCAGAACGCAGGTTGGGATACCATTTTAGTGAACACCATGAAGCTATCACACGACCTTCAAGTGAAGGAAGTAGCCACATTGCCCGAACTTTTAGACCTATTATAAATACTTGCTCAAGTTTTGACTAAAAAAATTAGCACAAAAAAAATCCCGCTTCCATAAGAAACGGGATTTTTCATTTAATGATTTATTTTAACTAGTTCTTAGTGTTTTTTGTCTTTGTCGCAAGACTTAGCTGCATCTTTTGAGCAGCAAGATTTAGGAGCAACAGTTCCTGTTGCAGCAGCTCCATCTTTAGAACCTGCAGCTTCTGAACAAGATTTTGTAGCTTCTTTAGAGCAGCAAGATTTTTCTTTCTTTTTCTTCTTTTTGTCTTTGTCCTTGTCTTTGTCTTTATCCAATTTAGAAACAGCAAAAGTTTCATTATTGAATGAAGATACTAGAGGAGAAGCCATTGAACTGCTCATGAAAGCAGCAAGAGATAAAATTGCGAGGATTTTTTTCATTTGTGTCTGAGTGTTTATTATTTCAAAGATAGGATTTTTATTAAATGGTTTAAACTTTCGGAAATTTTGCAATAACGGTCATTCCGCCTTTCACAATCTCGCCCAATTTCACTTGCACATCCACATCTGTTGGCATAAAAATATCTACGCGTGATCCAAATTTAATGAAGCCAAATTCGCCCCCTTGTTTCGCCTCATCACCCACTTTTGCATACGTTACAATGCGACGGGCAACAGCTCCCGCAATTTGACGAAGTAAAACCGAACGATTACCGTTTTCTACAACCACCGTTGTGCGTTCATTTTCGGTGGATGATTTTGGGTGAGATGCCACCAAATACAAACCCTCGTGGTATTTGAAATACGTTACTTTCCCCGAAATAGCATAGCGATTCACATGCACATTTAATGGCGACATAAATACCGAAACCTGCAAGCGTTTCCCCTGATAATATTCAGGCTCTTCGACTTCTTCGATGGCTACAATTTCTCCATCAGCTGGACAAAGCACCCAATCGTCGCTTAAATTGTGCTTTCGGTTAGGGCTTCTAAAAAACTGCAAAACCAGAATAAAAACAACACTCGAAGCGATAATTGTTAATTGCTGAACGAGCGTTGCATCTGGAAAAAATGAAAATATTGCCGCATTAATAATCAATAAAATGACAATTAATGAAAGTAATATACGATGGCCTTCGCGGTGAATGGTCATGAACGAAATTTTATTCTCCTTGAGAAAAACTCAAGCAGCGAGTTAAATATGCATGTATTGCTTCTTAGCAAGCAATTGTTCTTTGGTTTCGCGATGCGCAGGATCATCTACACAGCAATCAACTGGACAAACAGCTGCACACTGAGGCTCATCGTGAAAACCCACACACTCGGTACATTTGTCGCTAACAATATAGTACGTATCCATTTGAACCGGCTTTTGATTTGCCGTAGCATCAAACACACCGCTTGCAGCGTTTACCTGTCCGCTTAGCGATGTTCCATCCGTAAAACGCCATTCCGTTCCACCTTCATAGATTGCATTATTGGGACACTCGGGTTCACATGCACCACAGTTGATGCATTCATCAGTTATCATGATTGCCATATCAATCGATTTTAAATTTAATTTAGCGGCGCAAAAATACTACATTATTGCATTCAAACATGACTTCTGAACAACGCATTTCAGCTTTTATAAAACTTGGCAAAGAAATTCGCCACACATTCGACTCAGTAACAGAGCAGAATAATATTAGGCAGCAACAACTTTTGCAGCTTTCGGAACGCATGCATCACAGCAATGGATGGTTTACGTTCGAGAACACCCGCTTTGCCCTGATGGGAATTGCGAGCATGCGAGAAGAAACTTCCCTCCGCAATTGGTGGAATGCAATCGAACACGATTTCCCTATTGAAAAACTCCGAAGTGTGGGCGTTATCATGGCTGGAAACATACCGGCAGTTGGCTTTCACGATTTTCTCTGCATCCTTCTTTCTGGCAATTGTGTTTCGGCTAAACTATCTTCCGACGACCTAGTTTTAATTCCTGCGCTTGCTGCCATGTTGTGCGCTATTGAACCTGAATTTACGTCACGCATCAACTTTACACAAGAACGTTTGCCCAAAATTGATGCAATCATTGCAACAGGGAGTAATAATTCATCAAGGTATTTCGAATATTATTTCAGTAAATACCCAAACATTATTCGTAAAAACCGAACTTCTGTGGCCGT
>CALQJV010000181.1 GCA_943330985.1 Chitinophaga pinensis | reverse complement strand
CTCTCCTTGTTTAATGTATCTGAACTCTCCTTCAGTTATTAGTTCCTCCTGCATTCGTTTTTCTTTAGAAACCGACCAAAAGTAACCAATTTCTTAGAAGTTCACCCAAATGAATATGAATTCGATGCATCTGATGAAAAAAAATCGGAAATGCACCCATTAATATTAGCAAGCCTCCACAATTTACCACTTTGTTTTTATCAGTAAAATCAATTGATAGAAGAAAATTGTTCGGAGAAAATGAAACAAGTTTTCAACAAAGTGGTAGAATGTGGTAATAAGTGATTTTTTATTCTTTACTTTTACCTCCTAAATCAACCCTGAGGGATGACAAATTACATAGGTGAATATGCCTGTAAAGTAGATGCAAAGGGGCGGGTCATGATGCCCGCCGGCCTGATGAAGCAGTTTCCAGCTGCTTTGCGGGAGCGTTTTGTAATCAACCGCAGTGTATTTCGCAAATGTTTGGTGTTATATCCAATAGATCTTTGGGAGGAAACCATGAGCGACCTTTCGAAGCTTAATCGCTTCAATAAGGACAATGATGATTTTATCCGACAGTTTACAAATGGAGCAGTAAGCGTTGAGGTAGATGCAACAAATCGCGTCTTATTACCTCGTCGTCTGGCAGATTTTGCTGGAATATCTGCCGATTTGGTATTTACTGCGAATCTGAACAAGATCGAGATTTGGTCAGCAACAGGGTACGATGATGTGATGGGTTCATACGATCCAGATAGTTTCGCTCAGCTAGCCGAAAGAGTAATGGGGAAGCTGGGTGGTGATGCTGAGAAAGCATGATCTATCACGACCCTGTTCTTTTAAACGCTTGTATAGAAGGTCTTCGGATTAATCCTTCTGGCACTTATGTCGATGTCACTTTTGGTGGTGGTGGACATAGTCGGGAAATACTGAAACATCTCGGTCCAGATGGAAAACTTTTCGCTTTCGATCAGGATAATGATGCTGCGGCCAACGCTCCCGATGATGAACGATTCACTTTAATCCCTCATAATTTCAAGTTTATAAAAAACTACCTGAAATTATATAGGGCGATTCCAGTAGATGGCATCCTCGCAGATCTAGGTGTTTCATCGCATCAATTTGATGAAGCAGGAAGAGGATTTTCAATTCGTTTCGATGCAAATCTTGATATGCGGATGAATGTCCTGCAGGGGATGACCGCACAGAAATTACTTGAAACGTATTCGGAAGAAGAACTGAGAAGGATTTTCAAAGAATATGGAGAGTTGTCGGAAGCAGGGAAACTCGCCAAACATCTAATCAATGTTCGTTCCGATAGACCCATAAAAACTACCCAGCAACTCATGGATCTTATACGTCCATTTATGCGTCGTGGACAAGAGCATACGTTTGCTGCGCAGGTATTTCAATCAATCCGCATCGAAGTGAACGATGAATTGGAAAGCTTGAAACAGATGCTCCTTCAAACATCGGAGGTGCTTCGCCCTGGCGGAAGATTGGTTGTGATGAGTTACCATTCGTTAGAAGATCGATTAGTGAAGAATTTTTTAAGAAGCGGAAAGTTTGAAGGAGAAGTGGAGAAAGATCTTTTTGGAAATAGTAAGGTGCCTTTTAAAGCAATTACGAGAAAGCCGGTAAGACCTGATGCAGAAGAAATAACTAGAAATAATAGATCGCGCAGTGCAATATTGAGAATAGGAGAAAAAAACGAAGAATGAACAAGTTAAGAAATCAACAAACGGAAGATGAAAATCCTCAAAAAGCACCTCGCAAGATGAATGCTTTTATGAGTTTGATTGTTCATGTATTTGATGGTGATTTTTTAAATGCATTTGCCAAAATCGGTAACCTGCCTTTTACACTTTTTATTGCGCTTTTAGTAGGATTTTACATCGCTAATACATTGCATGCCGAAAGAACAATTCGTGAAACCGAACGCACAAACACGCAACTGAAAGACTTTAGAGATGAATACATAAGCCTGAAATCGGAACTAATGTTTTTATCGAACCAAAGTCAAGTGGCTGTTAAAGTTGCTCCCCTCGGACTTCTTGAAGCAAAAGAACCGCCGCATAAATTAATCATTCAATCGCCAACCCAAGAACCGGTAAACTAATCGTGGATACTCCGAAAGACATAGTTTTTAGACTTCGAATTATCTATTTCGTTGTAGTTGCTTTCGGCATCTTGATATTGTTTCGTGCGTTTAGTATCGGGGTCTTAAACCGTGATTTTTGGCTAGCAAAACAGCAACACCAAACCATCCGACTTCAATCAAAAGAAGCGATGCGCGGAAATATGTATTCGACCGATGGAAGTTTGATTGCCACTTCCGTCCCGCTTTACGATGTTTATATTGATATGCGGGTCGATAAGAAGAAGAAGTATTTTATTAAAGAGAGCATCGATTCCTTGGCTTTGATGATGAGTTCAACATTTAATGATAAAACTCAAGATCAATACAGAAGAGAAATTCGCAGTGCCTTCGCTGCTAAAGCACCTTATTTTCTATTGAAAAAGGATGTTCGTCATCCTGAAATGAAAAGGTTAAAGAAATTTCCAATTCTTCGATTCGGAAGATACAAAGCAGGATTGCTCGTTGAAACCAAATCACGTCGCGAAATGCCTTTCCGACATTTAGCACTAAGAACATTAGGTCGTTTCGAAATCGATAAAACACCTCTTGGAATAGAAGGATCTTTTAACGATGAATTAAAAGGTGTAAGTGGCAAACAGTTGCAACAAAAAATTTCTGGGGGGACCTGGATTCCTTTAAATGATGGAGCTGAAGTTGAGCCCAGAGAAGGAAATGATATTGTTTCGACAATTGATATTGGGATTCAAGATGTTGCTGAAGCTGAGCTTATGCGTCAATTGAAAAAACACAATGCCGCAAATGGCTGTGTCGTTTTGATGGAGGTAGAAACGGGCTATATCCGTGCAATAGCAAACCTAGGTAGGGTCGGAGATAGCACGTATGCCGAAAATTACAATTACGCAATTGCTGCTGGATCGGAACCTGGTTCGACTTTTAAGTTAGCTTCTTTGATGGCCTTGTTCGAAGATGGCTTGGCGAAACCTACTGATATATTGGATACCCGAAAGGGCCAAGTATTTTACAATGGTGTTTCGATGAAAGATTCGCATGAAGGCGGATATGGGAAAATCACACTTGCAGATGCTTTTGTACAATCGTCCAATACAGCCATTTCTCAGGCGGTTAACAATGCATATCGCTCCAGTCCCAAAAAATTTATTGATAGAATCCGCAAGTTTCATGTACAAGAAACACTAGGCCTGCAAATAAGTGGTGAATATCAACCCAAATTAAAAGACCCAAGTAACGCTTCTTGGTCGGGTTTAACCTTGCCCTGGATGTCAATTGGATACGAATGTTTGATGGCTCCTATTCAAGTTCTGTCATTTTACAATGCCGTTGCAAATAATGGCAAATTCATGAAGCCGCAATTTGTAGAAGAAATTCGATACAGAGGTCAAACCGTCCGTCGTTTCGACCCTATTGTATTAGATCCTGCCATTTGTTCAAAAGCCACCATCGATAAATTGAAACCCATGCTCGAAGGTGTTGTTGAACGTGGAACAGCTTCGAATCTGAGAAATCCGCATTATAAGATTGGTGGGAAAACCGGTACTGCTCAAATTGCATTTGGTGCCGATGGTTATAAAGATACGGGCAGTGGCGCAAAAAAATACCAAGCATCCTTTGTAGGATACTTCCCAGCCGACAATCCAAAGTATACATGTATTGTAGTGGTTAGTGCTCCCTCAAATTCTGTTTACTATGCCAACTTGGTTGCTGGTCCTGTATTCAAAGAGGTTGCCGATAAAGTGTATGCTCAAAACATCGAAATACAAGAAAGTAAACCCAAGGAATTAGCAACAGCCACATCGAAGAAAAACTTCTCGGGTAACGGGAAAGATATTGCTCAACTCATGAAGAGAACTGGAATGCAGGGTGCAATTCCTGCTGATGAGGATTGGGTTCAGGTT
>CALQJV010000180.1 GCA_943330985.1 Chitinophaga pinensis | reverse complement strand
CCCGAATTTGCTGCTGTTAGTGGCTCCAAGATGGCAATGGCTTCTACTTGTTGGTTTCTGAAAAATGCCTTTACGTGTGCCAATCGAATCGCCACTGCATACGATTGTTCGCCCGGACCAATTTCGGTGTAGGTTCCTTCGAGTAACGTTTGCAATTCTTGGAGTTCGGCTTCTGTATAAGATGGTGCTTTGCTTAATTTATTGAATAAATCAACCGACAACTCTTTTTTTGCCATGATGTACAAATCGGAAATTGGGCCTTTTTCAATGACGTAGTTGAATCCTTTTTTGCCCGTTTCAAATGCATCATTACTCATACTGATTCGTGCGACATTGTATACACGTTCGCCGCGTTCTTTGAGTCGTTTATCGAGCGCCTTTGCTTGAATAAATGCCGATTCAAAATCTTTTTTCTGAATGAACATCCAGATTAGCAAATCGGAAAAGATGAGGTTATCTGGATTTCGCTGAACCTCCCGTAAAAATCGATTGCGAATCATTTCGGTTTTTGCTCCCCCTTCATCGTCGGCCATCATATCCTGAAGGCTCCCTTGAACTTGTTCAAAATATTCTGCAGGAGAAATGGCCAATAAATCGACATACTCGTTTATGGCATTTTCGGACTCTCCTTTGGACGCATATAATTTTGCAAGTTCGATGTTGAAATTGTAATTTCTTGGAAATTTACGGGCCTCTTGAATAACGCGAATGGCCAATTCAGTTTGTTTTTGTTTCTGAAGTGAGCTAGACAAATCAATAACTTGACGGTCGTCGGATGGATCCAGATTCTTTACTGCTTTTTCGAACTGCTTTTTCGCCTTGTCTTCATCGCCACTCACTTGGTAGATGTAAGCCAAATCAATCAAATAGGTTAATTGCCGTGGGTTTTTACGAATTTGTTTATTCGTCAACTTTTCGGCAGCTTTGATGTCTTTGAGTTTAAGGTAACAATTAACGAGTTGCGAATAATAGAAACTCGCCTGCGTTTGTTCATACAATTTCTCATACAGATCAGCCGATTTCTGCCATTCTCCATCTTGGTAAAACTGCCCAGCCAATTGTTCTTCGGTAGATGGCTGTCCTTCACCTGGCCCGTCTTTACCGGGTTGCGCATGCACAAGAGAGCCCGTAAGCAAGAGAAGTGATATAAGCAGAATTCGCAAAAGACTCATGGGACGAATATACAACAGGAAAATTTTACCTACACCGAAAGCTATGAACGAAGAATTGAATAAGATGTTATACCCAAGAGATTAAACCTTCGATAAAGCCTGATTGATGTCTTCCAATAACAATCGAGGATCTTCCAAACCAATGTAAATACGAACTAAATTCCAAGGCATAAGCGGGTTGTCGTATGATTGTGTATTTGCCAAACCACACACCGGGAAAACAAGCGATTCGTATCCACCCCAAGAGCAAGCAATAAGAAAATGTTGAAGCGCATCACAAAACCGTTCAACACCCAGTGGAGTATCTGTTTTAATGGCGATGCTGAACATTCCTGCACATCGTGTCATTTGCTTTTGCGCTAATTCTTTTTGAGGATGTTGGTTTGAAAAAGGCCAAAAAACACGTTCTACTTGAGGATGATTTTCGATTTCAGAAAGAATTAAAGCCGCGGAATCAGCTGATCGGGTTGCGCGAATTTCGAGCGTTCTTAAACCACGAATCATTAACCAGGCATCGTGCGGCGATAAGGCTGGACCAAGCGTCATCCAATCGTTTGCAAAAAGATGCTGGATCATTTCTCGCTTCCCACAAACAACACCCGCAACAATATCGGAGTGACCGTTTAAGTATTTGGTCGCTGAATGCACCACCAAATCGATTCCCATGGCATGCGGTTTTTGAAATAGTGGCGATGAAAACGAATTATCAATGATGCTCATGAGTTGATTCCTTTTCGCGAATTCCGCAACTGCTGCAATGTCTTGCAATTCGAACGTCATGGAATTGGGACTTTCGATGAAAACCATGCGAGTGTTCGGTTTCAAAGCACTTTCAAAATTAGAAATTGCTGTTCCATCAATGAAAGTAGTCTCAATACCAAAACGAATGAGCAAGGTGTTGAGTAATTTATAGGTCCAACTATAGGGCTTTTGCACACAAATAACATGATCTCCGGCTTTGAGATTTCCAATGACAGCAATGGAAACCGCTGCGCTTCCTGAAGCACAAACCAGGGCATCTTCTGTACCTTCCAGTGCTGCAAGCTTTTGTCGAAGAATACCAACAGTAGGATTGAACCCGCGTGTGTAGAATGGATTCTCGAATTCCTTCTGCAGAGCTTCCCGCATAGAAGCAACCGTTGGGTAGCAAAAATTAGATGATTGAGCAATAACGGGTGATACCGCATTAAAATAATGTTCCCGGTCTTCACCGAGTTCATTCAATATAACCGAAAGAGGAATGTTTTCATTCATATGGCTAAAGTACTTTTTTCACGTGTTTGAAAAAAAACCTTTATTGAAAATTTCACAGAGCCATTTGTGTGCATTTTATGGCGCTTTTAATTTACACTTCACTGCTGAGATTTGCCATGATGCAGCATCGAGGTGAAATATTAGAAACGGCAATTCGACAAAGTGGAGTTCCTATAACTCGAATTGTAAAAAAATTGAGTAAAAGCCGCCGGTGGCTTTACAATCAATTTACCAGGCAGGATGTTTCTTTGGATGTTTTTATGGAAATTGGAAAGCTGATTCATCACAATTTCTCTCAAGATCTCAATGAATTTAAGCCCAACGCACGCCTAAGTCACCTCATTGAGGACGCCAACGATAACGAGTATGGCAATCAAACTGCACAATACTGGAAAGATAAATACATGCATCTGCTCGAAGAGTACAATGAACTCTTGAAAAGTCAGAATCTAAATTTGAAAAACAAGTCTTGAAAATAGTCGCTTGAGAACCTGAAATAGCTTTCTATCTTTGCGGCCTATGGCAATCGATCAGCCCCAAGAAGAAACTGGCTCAGAGATGAGTTTTCTCGACCACCTCGAAGCACTGCGCTGGCATTTGGTGCGTTCGTCCATTGCCGTGTTTTTTTTCGGAACAATCGCTTTCATTTATAAAGACATCATTTTTGATGGTATTTTGTTAGCTCCCAAGTATAGCAACTTCCCAACCTATCGATTTTTCTGTTGGTTATCTAACCAGCTTTTCAACAACGATAGTATTTGCATGGGCAATTTAAATTTCGAACTAATCAGCATCAGTATGGCAGGTCAGTTTACTGCACATCTTACCATTGCTATTGTATCCGGAATTATTTTAGCTTTCCCATATTTGCTTTGGGAGATTTGGCGCTTTATTAAACCGGCCCTTTACAACAATGAGCGTCAACATGCCAATGGACTCATTTTTTGGGGTACTTTTCTATTCTTATTGGGAATCTCATTTGGATATTATGTAATCACTCCGCTCAGCGTTTACTTTTTCGGAAATTACCAAGTGAGCGCATTGGTGGCTAATCAAATTGGATTAAACAGTTTTATTTCAACCGTGGTAACGTCCACTTTTGGAAGCGGGCTTGTATTTGAGCTTCCCATTGTGATTTATTTTCTGGCTAAAATTGGTTTGGTTGGTCCGGCTTCCTTAAGAGCTTCACGCAAAATCTCCTATGTAATTATCCTGATTGTTGCCGCAATCATAACACCTCCAGATGTTACAAGTCAAATCATTGTGTCCATTCCGCTGTTTCTTCTTTATGAAGTGAGCATCTTAATAGCAGCGCGAATCGAAAAGAATAAATTATCTGAGTCTTTGTCTTGATAATTAACATCCATAATAGACAAGAATATCTTACTTTTGAATCTTATTTTACAACCATGATGTTATCTGTTTTGCTTCAATTAATCAGCCCAGGTCATATTTTTCTGATTGCTGCAGCTGTGTTACTTTTATTCGGAGGGAAAAAAATACCTGAATTAATGAAAGGTATCGGACAAGGCATTCGCGAATTTAAGGATGCTAAAGACGGTAAGAAAGACGAACAATTGCCTG
>CALQJV010000179.1 GCA_943330985.1 Chitinophaga pinensis | reverse complement strand
TGAATGGAAATCAGGCATAGCCGCATTGAAATGAAAGCCCGGATGCCGCCATCAAAAAATCAATTCAAAAAAATAAGCTTGTTGATTAGCTGAACTGAGCGGCAACTTTTGCTTCTTTGATGCCAGCGCTGTAATCGTAGAAACCAATGCCCGATTTCACGCCCAATTGCCCAGCCATGACCATATTTACCAAGAGGGGAGAGGGTGCATATTTGGGATTTCCAAAGCCATCTTGCAAGACACGTAAAATAGAAAGACACACATCCAATCCAATAAAATCGGCCAATTGCAAAGGACCCATTGGATGCGCCATCCCTAACTTCATAACCGTATCGATTTCTTGAACACCCGCAACGCCTTCGTGAAGCGTAATGATGGCTTCGTTGATCATGGGCATGAGGATTTTATTCGCAACAAATCCGGGGTAATCATTCACCACTACCGGAGTTTTTTGAAGTGCTTCGGAAACTTCTACTGTTAGTGTGCTTGTGTGAGACGATGTTGAATATCCATTGATTATCTCAACCAGTTTCATTACCGGAACCGGATTCATAAAATGCATACCGATAACCTGCTCAGGACGTTTGGTTTCCGCTGCAATGCGGGTAATGGAAATGGAGGATGTATTGGAAGCTAAAATGCAACTAGGCTGACAAAACTGATCGAGTTGACGAAAGACAGACGATTTTATTTGGAAATTTTCGGAAGCGGCCTCCACGACTAAATCGCGATCGAATAGTTTTTCGTTGATGCTTGTATGTGAAGTAATTCGCGCAAGCGTTTCTGATTTTTGCGCTTCGGTGAGACTTCCTTTTTGAACTTGACGATCGAGGTTCTTAGTAATGGTAGCGATGCCTTTTTCGAGAGCGGCTTCACTAACATCCACTAAAATTACGGGAAATCCAAACTGAGCAAATGTATGAGCAATTCCGTTGCCCATGGTTCCTGCGCCTATTACTGCAATATTTTTCATTGTGGAACTAATAAATGGTTGTTGAATTTGAATTTGCAAATAAAGGAATCTCCAACCGAATCATCAAATGGAAAGGATGCTATTTTCCTCTGCCTTGAATTACAATCAAAAATGTGTAAATCATGATTTTAATATCGAGCGCAAAGGTCATGTTCTCAATATATAAGATGTCGTATTTAAGGCGTTCAACCATTTCAGGGATATTCTCGGCATAGCCAAACTTTACTTGACCCCAACCAGTTATTCCGGGGCGTACTTTATGTAAAAGGCGATAATGCGGTGCAACTTCAATAATTTGATCGATGTAAAATTGGCGTTCAGGACGCGGCCCAACAATCGACATATTGCCAATCAGTACATTGTAAAATTGGGGGATTTCATCCAAACGAGTTTTGCGCATAAACAGACCGAATGGGGTAATTCGTGAATCGTTCACCTTGCTCAGTTGAGGACCTCGCTTTTCGGCATCACTAAACATCGATCGAAACTTGTATATTTTAAATGGAAGGCCATTTAACCCGATTCTATGGTGACTATAAAAAACCGATCCTTTCGAAGTACTAATAACGATAATACCTGTAATGATATAAATAGGAAAAAAGAAAATCAATACAAAAAGAGAGACCGAAATATCGAACAGTCTTTTGAGTGATTTTTGCCAGGCCGGCATTACTTGCCGCTTGATTTCGATGATGGGCGCACCGAAAATTGCCGACATACGAACCGAACCCAGAAGAATATCGCTGATGTCGGGAATTACTTTTATGATGACATTAGTTACTTCCAATTCAGTTAGGAATTTTCCGAGGTAAGTATATTCCGAATCTTCGGGGGCTACAATAACTTCTTCGATATCTAGCTTTTGAATAAGCTGAACCATCTCATTAAAGTTACCAACCAAAGGAAGAGCGTCTGTGAGATTTTGGTCTTTGCTCCCATTCACAGGAACGTAACCAACAAAACGATTCCCGCTACTAATGGTTTGCTCTTCAATTTTCTGATAGATGTCGTATGCTTTCTTGCCAGAACCAATTAATAAAGTATTGAAAAATATCTTTCCTTTTTGAATGTTTCGCGCGTTTCGAGTTGCTAATATCATGCGCTGAATAACCGTAATTAGATACTGTATGAGAAACAACGCACTAAACGAAATGTAATAATATCGGTACGATGGAATGAAATCGTCGAGCGAGATGGCAAAAAACAATACAATAGATCCGATTAATATTAACCAAGTAGTAGACCCAATAATGCCCAATCGCGATTTGCGGTAAATTTCAAAATAGGTTCCTGAAACATGGTAAAGTACCATCCAAAATAATGGAACTACTGCTAATCCAAGATAAAACGAATTGTTAAATTCAACTTCAATTTCGTAACCAAAAACAAGTGGTTCGAGGTAGATTTTTCGGAAAGTGTAATATACGGTCCATGCTAGCAATGCCGATAGATAATCGGCTGCAAGTTGAATGCGTGTTTGATTTTTATCGCGTTTTATCGAATTCACTTCCTTAATAGATAATTTTAAAGTTGTCGATTAAAACTTCAAGTGGTTCTGAGCCCGATGGCTTTATTGTTTGGAAGAAGATGCGGTAGTTGATTGCATTTATCTGCGAACTAACTTGCTTTGTTAGGTTGATATACACCTTGTTCCATGTATCTGTTGGACGTAATGTGATTACCTGTTCTTCTTTTGTTGTTGCGCCCGAATAATAAGAACGTAAGCCAACCAGAAGATCTTGGTTGTTTTTGTAATTGATTTCCATAAACACATTTGCTCCGCCTTTGGGAAGAGAAACTGGATCAATCATTTGAAAATCGACAAAGCCACTATCTCTGAATAACTCAACAAGGCAAGAGCCGGCTCCTTCGAAAACTCTAGCAGGATTGTTACACAAAGAAAGTGTTGTATCGCTAGAGGACGTTGATGTTAATTTATTGCCCGAGAGGTCATCGAAATTAGCCTTGAAAGCGAATGTTAAGGAATCGAAATAGGAAAAAGTTGGAGATAAGATGCTGGTTTGACCTGGTTCTAAATTTACATTTTCCTGCTCATGAAAACGATAAAATAGATAAGGTGTGCGTAATGTTGATGAACCATTTAATTGAACACCTGCTCCAATCGAAACTTTATGTGTGCCAGAATGTAAAACGGGTATTCTGCATGGAAGTTCGAAAGCCCCAATAAGTTTGTCGTCAACATAAATCCATGCATCCGAAATATTTGCAGCATTACTTCCTTGTATTGAAACATCTGTAATAACATTCACAGAATTTATTTCAATGTAAGAAGCTTCCTCTTCAGAAGGGTTGATGATATTGCAACCTACGAAAGCAAGCAAGCAAAACAGGAGGAATGAAGTGTAACGTTGATTCATGAATTAAGCGAAGAGATGAGAGGTCGTATTCATTTTTTCAATAATTCTATTGGCTACTTCCAATGCTTGTAAGCCATGTGAAACATTCACTATGGGAGTTTTATTGTTTAGAATAGCATCAGCAAAACTCTCCAATTCAGATTTTATTGCGTTTGTTGGTAAAATTTCAGGACGTTCAAAATGAATCTGTTTAAGTCCTTTTCCTTCAGCCAATTCGATAGTAACAGCAAGTGGGTCGGGTTCGCCTTCTATGGTATTCATGCGAATGACTTCCACTTCTTTTTCTAGAAAATCGACACTGATGTATGCATCTCTTTGAAAGAAGCGCGTTTTGCGCATGTTTTTCATGGATAAACGACTAGCGGTTAGATTGGCAACGCAGCCATTATCGAACTCAATGCGCGCATTTGCGATATCTGGTGTTTCACTTACAACCGAAACACCAGAAGCACTTATTTTCTTAACAGTCGACTTTACACTATGAAGAACAATATCAATATCGTGAATCATTAAATCGAGAACAACCGAAACATCGGTTCCTCTCGGATTGAATTGTGCCAAGCGATGTGTTTCCACAAACATCGGATTATCGAAAAATGGAGAGGCCGCTATGTATGCAGGATTGAAGCGTTCAACATGTCCAATTTGCACTTTTTTACCC
>CALQJV010000178.1 GCA_943330985.1 Chitinophaga pinensis | reverse complement strand
TTGATTTCTTTTCGAAACCTTTGCAAGAACATATCTTTCACATCTAATTCATCATCAACAACGAGTAGTTTCATAGTAGTTTAGACTGGCAATTGAATGGTAAATTCAGTAAAGTTTCCTTCCTCCGACTGCACACTCATCAATCCTTGGTGTTCTTTGGTAACGATATCGTAACTCAATGAAAGCCCAAGTCCTGTTCCTTCACCCGTTGGCTTTGTAGTGAAAAAAGGTTCAAATATTTTATCCTTGATGGCTTTGGGAATACCACTACCATTATCACGTATGTGAATGAAAATAGCCCCCTCTTTCTTCTCCGTTGTTATACGAACTTCCGGTTTAAACGCAGGATCTTCTGACTTTTTCACCCGATCGGCGACCGCGTAAAACCCATTATTTAAAAGATTTAGAATGACCCTGCTTAAATCTTGTGGAATCGCATTTATATGCGGAAGATTCTCCTCGAAGTTTTTGGTAATTGCACAATTAAAATCGCGGGAAGTAGCGCGCATGCCATGAAATGCAAGATCTGTAAACTCTGAGCAAAGCTGGTTAATGTCGGTGAGAACTTTTGCTCCTGATGTACCACGAGAATGCTGAAGCATGGTCGCCACAATTGATTCGGCTCGCTTACCATGTGCAGTAATCTTTGTTAGATTACTCTTAAGGCTATCCATGATTTCAATTTTCTCCTCCGGATCCGTTGTTTCTTCTAATTCTTGTAAAAGCTCAACAGAAAGTGCGGAGAAATTATTGACGAAGTTGAGTGGGTTTTTTATCTCGTGTGCAATCCCGGCAGTCATTTGTCCAAGTGAGGCCATTTTCTCTGAATGAATCAATTGATCTTGAGCGGATTTACGTTCCGATTCGGCAATTTCAAGCGCCTTCACCATTTTATTGAACGCTCGCCCAAGTTCACCGATTTCATCTTTCCCCTTGGAGCTTACTTGTTGTGTTCGGTCTCCTTGGCCCACTTTAATAGCTGCGTCGCGCAAGGCCAGCACAGGAACAGAGATGTTTTTAGAAAGGAGAAATCCAAAGAAAATACCAACGAACAATACGAGTAAACACACCAACAACGAGGTGTTTCGAATGTCTTTTTTACTTTCCGTAATTTGATGTGTCCCCATAGCAAGCATGATTTCGCCTTGCATATTGGGAGTGATGAACGGAGCGTTTTTAACAATCATACTGTCATTCGAAACAGTTTGAATGCTCACAGGAAACTTTTCGGGATACGTTTTAAATACTTCTTTCTTTCCGGAAACGCCATCCTTCTGAACAAGACTTACGAATACCAATTCTTCGTTCATTTTAACAAAGTCCATGGCTGTTTGAACGCCTTCGAAATTTTGCTCCGTCAACGCAATTTTCACCCCGAGAGCAACCGTATTGGCGAGATTTTGAACTTCCGTATTGTAGTTGTTCAACAATGTTTTTTGCTGCTGTTCAGGGAAATAATACAAAACAAAAAAAGCAAACATGAGAACAACCGAAAGCACTGTAAACCAGATTTTCGATTTGACCGATAATTTTATCATTCGATTCTATTGCTTAAAATGATTTTTTACCATCAATCGAAATCACCTTGACATTCTTGACTTGATATCCCGCTTCCACGACACCAATGGCTCCTGGATTTTGAGAAACATACGTTTCCACCTCTGCAGAAGAGCCGTAAAACAGAGGCGCTTTTGCTTTCCCTTGAAAGACAAGTGCCAGCCACATCTTATTTAATTGATCTCCACTGATGTTCATCACTTTTTTTGCGGTAGCACTTCCTACTGGGGTAGAAGATTTCATAAAAGCAATGGATATTTTGGTTCCATCTTTCCACCGGTTTTTCTCTCCTTGCAAAATGGCTTTTAGTTCCTTCATGGTTAATGTTGCAGGTGCTCCCTTTTCGTTTGCGATAACCATAATCGAAGGGTCTTCGGCCGATGTTGCGCTCGAGAATGAAAGTATGGCTGAAAGTATACTTAGACTTAGCAGTATCTTTTTAATTAGTTTCTTCATGACAGGTGTAATTTAGAAGCCAACAGCAAATTGAAAATTAATCGCATTGGTGTGGCTCATGGATGCATGGTCGTTCATCGACATCGTTTCGATATAGCTGTATTCCAGTTTTAGTACCGCCAAATAATTGATTTCATACCGCAGACCAAGCAATGCACCTTGATATTGTTTATTTGAAAAAAGCACTTCGCGAGAACTGAAGTTCAATAAATCAAGGCGCATATACGGAACAAATTTATACTTGGTTCTATATCCTGCATATACGTAAGCCGTAGTACTCATGGGTGTTCCAGTAGAATCATTTTTATTAATTGCAACACTCGATTCGGCAAGGAGTTCGAATTTGTTTCCCATGTATGAAACAGACCCACTGTAGAGAGATTGTCTCACATTTTGCTTGCTAATATTTGTTGAATGGTGAAGCACAGAACCTTTAGGAATGTGGTCGTAGTAATAGCTGAGGCCAATTCGAAAACGATCGATGGGAACGATATGAGCTCCAAGCATCACTGATTTCATTTGATTTAAATCGCCGAAATCGTTTGAAGCAACTCCATTACCAATCAAGGCATCGTAGCCAAAGCGGAGTTTCCCCAAATTTTGTCCTTGAAAACGGAGACCTGTTGTATGCAATGGAACCACACCCTGATCAAACATCGCTGGGCGGAAAATGGTTGGAAATAAAACACGTCCATGATGATAAGAATCATTCCAGTAATTTACAGGCGTATGATGTTTACCGAACAATACGTTGTGATTTCCTTTGATGTTGTATTTCAGAATGATTCGCTCAATACTAATATCAAATTTAGTAGGAGAGTTGGGTGAATATTTAAAAACAGTTTCTCCTAAAAATGATACCCGATCGGAAATGTCCGAGGTGATAAATAAATCTTGTTCGCCCAAAGTAAAGTTGGCTTGGTCGTTTTTGTAGTTCATACCAAAATCGGCAAAGCCTCTTATTTGAGTGTCTTGTGCGTGGCAAATACTAACAAATGAGCCGAGAAAGAAACAAGCAATAACTCGGATGTTCCGAATTGATTGTAAATATGTTGCTTTTACTAATTGTAAATGTTTCATAGATGCATGTAAAAGGTCATTGGCAGCGAATTTACCAATTATTATTTCTTGATTTCCCTCGTTAATGAATGGACACTAACGCTCATTTAAATGACGTAAGCTGTTTTAAATGCAGGCTCTATTATCATTTAAACATTTATCCATCAACGCGTTATGAGTAAATTACGTTTAAAGGACATTTCTGCATTTGAAAATTCCAGTGTGTAGCTTCCGGCTGATTGATCCGATAAATCAATTTTCCAGCTATTTTTCCCTGGTTCGCATCGTGCATTTTTCTTCGACCATACGAGCGCTCCCGCAGCATTGTATACCTTCAGGTCGGCTTTTCCCGATTGTTTTAAGAAGAGTTCCAATGTGACCAAGCCACTGGATGGATTAGGAAGAACACGAACATTGTCCATGAATCCCGTCGACGCTATACCTGTTACCCCAATAAAACTTGAAATAGAACTAACACATCCATTTGCATCCGTTACAACAGCCGAATAGCTTCCCTCACACAGTTGATCCAATGTAAAAGTGGTTGTTTGCTGAGCATCGTTCCACAGGATAGAATATCCAAGAGTTCCTCCTGAAGGATTGGCGACAATGGTTCCATCGCAAACCGACTGGGCACTCACATGAACAATATCCAATGACGTTGCTAAAGGCAAAGGCTCTTGCATGTCAATCGTTCCTTGCGTTGAACATCCATTTGCATCCGTAATAGTAAACGAATACGTACCGGCAGAAAGTGCATCTGGATTTTGACCCAACCAATCAAATGTATACCCACCAACACCGCCAGTGGCCAAGACAATTGCAGATCCGTTTTGTTCTCCAGCACAGCGAACCGCTTGGGACGTTGTTGTGTACATTATCGGTGGTGCAGAAACGAGCGCGATGGTTGTATCGAGATCAATCATTTGAAGGGCATTGGTAAT
>CALQJV010000177.1 GCA_943330985.1 Chitinophaga pinensis | reverse complement strand
TGGAGTTTTAATTTGAATCATCCTCCACGCATCAAAAGAGAAGGTGATTTATTTTCTCTGCCTATTGTAATTCCTGCGCCGGGGCTAACAACCAATGCGCGTATAAATTTCTGGACATTGAGCTTCGATGCCAACGGACCATCAAATGGTTTAGAGCATGAAGTTGTAATTCGCGATTTCTTTTACGAACCAATGCATTAAGCGAACACGTTTCGCTCAATGGATCCGATAAGGCAATGAATTACTTTGATGTGAATTTCTTGGGCTCGATCGGCATATTCACTATGCGGAGCACGTATTTCCACATCACATAGGGAAACCATTTTGCCTCCGTCTTTTCCTGTTAGTCCAACTACGAGCATCCCTTTTTCCTTTGCCGCTTCAATAGCCCGAATAACATTTTGGGAGTTTCCGCTGGTACTAATGGCAAGTAAAACATCGCCCGCTTTTCCAAGTCCTGATACGAATCGTGCAAACACTTCATTGTATCCATAGTCATTTCCAACACAAGATATATGCGATGGATCAGAGATCGAAATTGCAGCTAGAGGCGCTCGATCATCTCTAAATCGCCCACTTAACTCTTCGGCAAAATGCATTGCATCACACATGGAACCACCATTTCCACAAGAAATAACTTTACCTCCACTTTTAATGCTGTCGCTCATTGCCTGAGCCGCTTTACCAATCGACTCAATGTTATCAGGATTCTCAATAAAAAGATCCAAAACACTTCGCGCTTCCAGAAGCTGTAGTTTTATAAATTCCTGTTGAGTCATTCTTCTTCGTCGTATGGCAAGTATATAAAACCAGCATTCTCCGTTAACAAAGTAAAAACGCAAAGGAATTTACGAGGATCTTTGTAGCTCTTTTTAAATGCTTCAAGTTTGTTTTCAAGTACAATTTTCCGACGAACAAATTCTTCCAATGTCGAAGCATTGATACTCCATTCTAGTGCAAGTTCTTCTTTATCTATAATTTGTTTTCCGAGGTTTGTTTCTTCCCGCGATGCAATAAAAATGGGGTATTTAGAAACTTGATTATCGATAATTTCTTCGGAGATTTCCCGAATCGATTCTTTGTAAATGTTGAGGTTTTGATTCAATTCCTGCAGTTCGGCAGCGTGTTTTTCGGTATCTATCATTTGGCTGCAATTTACGAATTCGAATTCTTTTTTGTTTGATTTTGTTCAATGAGAAATCGAAGTTTCACATATTTCTGCATGGTGTAATGTGCGGTAAATCGTGCAATCACCCAGCCATAATACCCATCTAAAAATCCCGCTCTTAAAATAAAATCTCGGAAAAAAGCAAAACCGGGACGAATCGCTAAATCGAACCAACCTGCTTTTTTGTTCTTTTTCAAGTATGCTTTTGCGGCAATGCTTGAAAAGTAATCGAGTTTTTTAACGTGTTCTTCAATGGTGTAATAGGTGTAATGAAGGATGTCTCCGTCCAAATGGTTTATAATTGAACCCTCGATCGCCTCGGCTTTATCGTGCGGATTAATTCCAGCCCATTGAACTTTCGTTCGATTGAAAAGGCGTAGTTTTTTATCGGGATACCAACTTCCATGTCGAATCCAATGCCCGCAATAATTACTCAAGCGATTCATTGAATAGCCATCTGCAATTTGGCCCCTTTTCACTTTGAGAATGTTGTTTCTTAACGTCTCAGACAAGGCTTCGTCGGCATCTAAAGAAATAACTAAATCATTGGATGCTTGACTAAGTGCAAAGTTCTTTTGTTGAATATGGCCTTCAAATGCATGCTGAATAAAAATAGCATTGTGCATCGATACTATTTCTTGTGTTTTATCGGTTGAAAATGAATCAACGATGATTATCTCATCAGCAACTCCATGAAGCGAATCGAGGCAACGAGCAATGTTTCGTTCTTCGTTAAACGTTATAATAACTGCAGACAATTTATGCATACCTGACAAACCTACAAAAAGACATGATGCAAAAAAAAAGTCTGTCACGAATGACAGACTTTTTTGTTTTGGTTTATTTCCAACGGATTAACCCAATAATTCCACAATGCGTTCAATTCCTTTGTTATAGTTGGTAATTTGATTTGCATCCAATTTTTTACTTGAAAGGGTGTTCGAAGATTCTTTCAAAACATCAATGAAACTAGGAACATTCACATTGTTACCTTCAAAAATATTGCGGATAACAGCTTTGGTGTTTAATTCCTTGCTTTCATCATAAAGATTGATAATCTTTCTTAGAAGAGCAATTTCAGAATCAACAGGGGCGTTTTGACCACTATAATTAGTTTGACCTCCAGCTCCTGGAATATTCAATTTGCGATCTAAGCTATCAGACTCTCCATTAAGGTAACGGATAAAATCATTTAGCTCAATGTCGAATATTTTGGAAAGATCATCTAGGCGATTTAAACTTAATTTGGTAACGCCACGTTCAATTTTTGAATAAGCACCAACAGTAATATCTAGCGCTTTGGCTACATTTTCTTGGCTCATTCCCTTTGAGACACGAATAAGTCTCAAGCGATCTGCTTGTTTTTTCATGAATTCTAATTTAAGATGGTTGAACTACAAATCTACAAAGTTTATTATCACAAGAAGAAAAATAATCTTTTTTTGTTTGGTTAAATCCCTTAATTAACCCCTTAATATTACAAAATATTATGTATCTATTTTATATATAGATACATAAGAGAAAATTTAATTTAAATGTTTTTTTAAAATCGAAGCTTAAATAACCCTATATAGTTACTTAACATTCTAATATTATTGAGAATTATTGATTATGATGTTGAATTTGTATGTATCAATCTACTCTAACTATAATGATAAAAAATGGAAAGCGCGCTTTTACAAATCAATGACATTCTAAAGGAATGATGATGTACTTTTGCAATCACATTAATTGTTTTGAAGGACTTTAAGGTTATCGCATTTACTCATCGTAAAACCCCTCTAGAACAGGTTGGTCGTTACCATATTGAGCCGGATTTTCAGAAATCTCGACTCGAGAAACTTAAACATGAAGTTAATATTTCAGAACTTCTTTATTTAAGTACATGCAATCGTGTAGAGTTTATTTTGCTTACCGATGAAGAATTAAATACTCCTTATTTATCTCGATTTTTCAAAGCATTTGCTCCTCAATGGGATGCAAATGATATTCAATTGGCAATAGATCAATCTCAGGTTTTATCGGGCGATGAAGCCATTCGACATGTATTTCAAGTTGCCGCTTCATTAGATTCTTTGGTTGTTGGCGAACGTGAAATTATCACCCAAGTTCGTTCAGCTTTCGAAACTTCGGTGAAAGATAAATTGAGCGGCGATTCTATTCGTTTGCTTATTCGTAAAGTGATAGAATCATCCAAAGAAGTCTTTACATCAACGCCAATTTCCCGAAACCCAGTCTCTGTTGTTTCCTTGGCTTATCGTCAATTGCGTAGTTTAAATGTTAAAAAAGATGCGCGATTTATTATCGTAGGAGCTGGGCAAACCAATTCCAATCTTTGCAAATACCTATTTAAACACGGCTTCCGGAATTTTGCGGTTTTTAATAGAAGCATCGAAAATGGACAAATCCTTGCTCAAAATATTGGTGGTTTGGCATTTCCTTTAGCTTCGTTAAATACATATAACAAAGGCTTCGATGTTATAGTTACGTGCACCTCCTCTGCAGATTATTTAATTGATACAACATTATACAAACAGTTGGTTCAATCGGATAAAGACTCTAAAGTAGTAATTGATTTGGCCATTCCTAATGATGTTGATCCTCATATCTTCAAGGAATTTGATGTAAGGCCTATTTTAGTGGAAAGCTTGAAACAGATGGCCGAGGAAAATCGAGCATTTCGATTAACTGCTTTAGTACAATGCGAAGAGATAATCGATAAACACTTTGATGAATTTCGCCACATGTTTCGTGAGCGCGTTGTTGAACGTGCCATGAAAGACATTCCTCAAAAAGTGAAAGAAATTCGTGACCATGCAACAAATCATGTTTTCGCCCGTGAATTGGAAGAAATGGATGAT